>WTAE01000053.1 GCA_013139765.1 Sulfurovum sp. | reverse complement strand
GCGGCATTGTCTGAACAGTACTCTAAAGGAGCCACATGGAGTGTTTTACCAAACTCTTTACAGAGTTTTTCATAAGCTTCCCGTATGTATTTGTTGGCTGATGCACCACCCACAATGGCAAAGTCTTTGATGTGTTCTTTGGCAAAGATTTTTTTGCTTTTTTGTAAGAGGTGTAGTTTCACTGCTTTTTGAAAAGAGGCTGCGAGGTCTGCTTTGTTTTGTTCTGTCATGTTTTCTTTTCCTCCACAGGCTTCTACTTTTAAACGCACTGCATTTTTAAGTCCAGAGAGTGAAAAAGCAATGAGAGGAGAGTTGCGCAGAGGTACAGGTAAGTCAAAATGGTTTTCATCCCCTTTAAGGGCAAGCGCTTCAATGAGTGGGCCTCCAGGGTAACCTAGTCCCATCATCTTGGCACATTTATCAAAACTTTCTCCCACAGAATCATCCATAGATGTGGCAAGAATTTCCATACGTTCAAAACTCTCCACGCGTATGACTTGTGTATGCCCTCCTGAGATCAGAAGTACAAGCAGGGGGAGGGTAGACTCTTTTTCTATAAACAAAGAGTAAATATGACCTTTTAAATGATGTACAGGGAGTAGTGGGATGTCTAGTAAGACAGCCAAAGTCTTTGCCATGGCAATACCTTCTAAAAGTGTCACACCAAGGCCTGGTTGATTGGTGACGGCTATGGCTTTGAGTTTGTCAAAGTAGGGTTTTGTCTCTGCAAGAATTTGAGGCAGTGCAACCGCATGTAGACGTGAAGCCAGTTCAGGCACAACCCCACCATAACAAGAGTGTTGTTCTTCTTGTGAAATTTTTTTGTGGTAGAGGAGTTTTTTTGTGGCTATTTCTGTGATGGAGATGGAGCTGTCATCACAGCTAGATTCGATGCTCAATATCATTTTTTCTCCATGACTAATCGTTCAATTTCTGGCCATTTCCCATAAGCGCTGTCTGCATTAATATGACCTGCTTTGTGGATAACCGTTAATTCTATGTTGTAGTGTGCAGCAATACCTTCTGCTTCATCTAGCTTTACCCAAGGGTCATCATCTGAGACAAACATGTGGACTTTTTTGGCATAAATATTGCTTGGCATTTCACAAGGGAAAAAGGTTTTGATGGTTTTTTCTTCCGTGTTCAAAGAAGGAGGAGAAACCATAAACAGTCTTTGCACTTCTTGCATATCTTCCTCTTGGCAAAGCCAAAACCACAAGGTGTTGGCCAGTGAGTGACAGACGACAGTGTCAGGTTTAAAGTCTTCGAGTAGGGCTTTAACTTGTTTCATCCATCTGTTTTTAGAAGGGAAATGGCAGTTGTCAAGTAGGGGGAAAGAAACGGTGCCGTAATCTTTTGCTATCTCAGAAGCCAATTCAGCTTGCCAGTGAGGTGCATCAGAACCTCCCCAACCGTGTAAAATGAGTACTTTATTTTGCGTTTGCATAGGCACGTACTTCTTTATCAATCTCAATAATCTCAGCAATATTCTTAGCTTTCACATCGCCAAATTTATCATACGCATCAAGTACCATGTCAGCCATGCCAAAAAATGAACATTTTTCATTTTGAAAAGCTTCAATGGTGACTTCATTGGCCGCATTCACAACCACACCTAAATGAGGATTATTTAAAATATGTTCTTTAATGTTCCAAATGGGGTAACGTGTCGCTTCAATGGGTAAAAACTCTAAAGCCCCCATCGCTAAAAGATCTACAGGAGGGAGGATCTCTTCTGTGACTTCCCCTTGTAAGGCAAAAGCAATAGGCAGTTTCATATCAACCCCTGCAAAGTGTGCAGTGGTTGAACCGTCTGTAAACTCTGCTAAGGCATGAATGATAGACTTCTTTTCTATCACCGCATCAATGTTTGACGTGTTAAAAAGCCATTTGGCTTCTAAAAGTTCAAAAAGTTTGTTGGTCATGGTTGCAGAGTCTATGGTGATTTTATTTCCCATGGACCAGTTGGGGTGTTTGAGTGCATCTGAAAATTTAGCATCTTTCATTTTTGCTAAGTCCCAGTCTCTAAAAGCACCACCAGAGGCAGTGATGTAGAGTTTTGAGAGGGGACGGTCATTTAGTAAGTACCAAAGTCCAAAGTGCTCGGAGTCAATGACAGTAATGAGTGACATGTCTATGAACTCACCTGCCACAACTAGGGATTCTTTGTTGGCTAAAGCCACTTTTTTACCAAGGCTTGTGGCTTTAAGTGTGGGCGCTAGACCAGTGTAGCCTACGAGTGCATTGACAATCAGTGGACTTTGTGACTCTTCAATGAGTGTGAGTATGGCTGCATTCCCACAACGTACATTGTCATGATTAACTTTGTGTTTGTCAGCTTCGTTGGCAATGACAACAATTTTGGGGGAATGTTCAGCAATTTGTTTATTGAGCAAGTCAATGTTAGAACCTGCTACCAAAGCTTCAATACGAATGTTGTAGCGTTTGGCAACAATGAGCGTGTTCACACCAATAGAGCCAGTTGCTCCAAGTAAGACAATACTTGACATCGTTAGATTAAAGACCTTAAGGCAATGACCATCATAGGTGCAGCAAATAAGTAGCCGTCTATGCGGTCAAGTATACCACCATGTCCTGGCAAAATGTCACCAGAATCTTTTACGCCTGCTTCACGTTTGAGGTAAGACTCAAAAAGATCACCAAAAATAGAAGAGACAGACGTGACCAAAGTAACAAGAAAAGCAGTCCAAAAAGGCACAATGCTTAGTCCCATCATCGTACCTAAAATCATTGCAATCACAATCCCACCAAAGACACCTTCTAGTGTTTTGTTTGGAGAGGTGTCTGAAAACTTTGTTTTTCCTATGGCTTTACCTACAAAGTATGCGCCTGTGTCAGTAACTGCTACGGTGACTAAGAGCCATAACATTGCGATGATGCCGAAGTCTTGGTAGAGAATAAGGAAAAAGAGTATGCCTGAAACTGGATAGAGGAAGGGAAGTAAAAGTCTCTTGTCAAAGTTGTGAAAGTACGCAATGGAACCAGCAAAAATGATGGCCACAAGGAAAAACAGGTCATCAGGGTTAGGGTAAATATAGGCAAGTGCCCACAATAAAACAGCCCAAAAGTATGCAGATGCAGACGTGAGTTTAAAGAGTTTCATCGCTTCATAAAAAGCAAAAATGTAAATGGTTCCTAAAAAGGCCCACATCACAAAAAAGTTGTCTATCCAACCTATAAGTGCTACAAGAGCTAACATTGCAATACCTGTAATGATACGTTGTTGTAGAGAAGTTAAGTTATTCATTAATAATTTCCTGATTTTCCATAATGGTTATGATTATAGCACGCTTTGCGTTAAATTCGTATCTCTACGCCCTCTTTGACCACGGAGATGGTTTGATACTTGTCATACTCAACACTGGAGCCTTCTTGAATCTTTACAAATTTTCGTTTGGTGTAGTCAATAAGGTAATTTCCTGGGGCATTGGTAGAAAAGTCAACACAGAGTTTCGCCGCAGCACTTAAAACAGTTTCAGGCAAGTTTTGTTTGTCAGTTCGGATGATGACATGGGAACCAGGTATCTCTCTGGTGTGCATCCAAATGTCATTACTTTTTGCAAGGGAAAGCAGCTTTTGGTTTTCATTGGAGTTACGTCCAACCATTACTTTATAGTCTTCTATCCAAAAAAGTTCCCCTTCTCTGAGTTTCTCTTTTTTACGCAAAGACTTGGCACGTTTTGGCACAAGAAGTTCTAACTCGTAAGGGGTAGTTGCCTGCTCTAAAGCATAATAAATGTTTTCATAAAAAGCTTTTTTAGAGCTTAGGTTTTCTGCTTCAATATGTACATTTTTAGCTTTAGATTTGGCACGTTTAGAGAGGTTAAAGTAGTGGTCTGACATACGGTTTACTTTCACATCTTTAGGTAAAGCTATGGTGACTTCATTGCCGTCAAAGTCATAGGTTTTTAGTTTTGTATCGTAGGGTTTTATCTGATACAAATTTGCCAAGATGAGGTTCCCTGTATTGGCATGTTCTGTAGCTAGCACAGCCAGTTTTTCTTTGTTGGGTAACTTCTCTAAAAGTTGTGCAAATTTTTTGATTTTTTTTGCCACAGAAGAGAGTTTCTGTTTTTTAATTTCTAAAAGTCTTTTGGCTTGAAGGTTTGTAAACTTCTCTTCCAAGTAAACATCAATGTCTTCAATGACCTTTGCCTCTTCTTTACGTTCAAAAGGGGGAATAGCCAGTAGTTCCATACCTGGACGAATCACACGAAAAGAGCTGTCTGCATCTATGTGACGCAGTGCCTCAATGACAACTTCATTGTCATCAATGAGTAGGGCATTGGTATTTTTCCCCGTAAACTCAAGCTGTAAGTAAATGATTTTGTCTTTGTAGGAACTTTTTGGGGCCAAGGTAAAACGTAAGATTCTGTCATCATTGGGAACCTCTACCTCAATGAGTTTTGAGGCAGAAAGTAAAGTATGTAAAAGTGTGTCAAATGGTGCATTGTAGCCTTGTAAAGGTCTTTGTGACGGTGCTTTGTAAACGGTAGAAGCACCTCTTGTCATGTTGAAGAAATAACTCTCCGACTTATCAAACATAATTTCAATGGTATTGTCTTCAATGCGTCTTGCACGGCTAATAAAGGTAAAGGTGTTTAATCGTTTGGCAATTGCTTTGAGTTCATAAAGTTTCATAGATGAATTTTACCATAATTTTTTTTCGCTATAATTCGCGTAATAATATAAATATATACTATCTATGTATAACGAAGGACAACGTATGGGTCAAACTATAACAGAAAAGATATTTTCAGAACATGCAGGTAAAACAGTAAGCGCTGGAGAAATTGTAAGAGTCGATATCGATATGATTATTGGGAATGACATTACTACCCCAATTTCTATCCGGGCATTTGAAGAGTCAGGGGCTGAAAAACTAGCACGTCCTGACTCTTTTGCTTTGGTCATGGATCACTACATCCCTGCAAAAGACATTGCTTCAGCAAACCAAGCAAAGATTTCTAGAGAATTTGCATACAAACATGACCTCAAATACTTCTTTGATGAAAAAGACATGGGTATTGAACATGCTTTACTTCCAGAAAAAGGACTTGTACTTCCCGGTGATGTCATTATTGGGGCAGACAGCCACACTTGTACACATGGTGCATTAGGTGCATTCTCAACAGGTATGGGTTCTACAGACCTTGCCTTTGGAATGATTACAGGGGGTAACTGGTTTAAAGTACCAGAGACCATTAAAGTAGAATTGACTGGAAAACCAGGTCAGCACATTTACGGAAAAGACATCATCTTAGAGCTTATCCGTCAAATTGGTGTGGATGGTGCTTTGTATAAAGCCATTGAATTTACGGGTGATGCCATTCAACATTTAGGTATGGCAGACAGATTCTCTATTGCGAACATGGTTATTGAAGCGGGAGCTAAAAATGGTATTTTTGCAGTAGATGCTGTGACACAAACGTATTTAGATGAACGTGCAGAAGCAAACGGTGGACTTAGAGCAGAACCAAAAATTCACTACTCAGATGATGACGCTGAGTACTGTCAAGTCATTAGCATAGACACAGCAGCACTTTCTCCCGTTATTGCCTACCCATTCTTGCCATCAAACGGTAAGCCAGTAGAGCAAGCTGTGAAAGATGATTTAAAGATAGACCAAGTGATGATAGGCTCATGTACCAATGGACGCATAGAAGATTTACGAATTGCTGCTAAAATTTTAAAAGGTAAAAGAGTGGCGCGTCATACACGTCTTATTATTACACCTGCGACACAAAAGATACTTCTTCAAGCGCAAGAAGAAGGCTTAACAAAAATTCTTATTGAAGCAGGGGGTGTTGTTTCTAACCCTACCTGTGGTGCTTGTCTTGGTGGATATATGGGAATCTTAGGGGATGGTGAACGTTGTGTTGCCACAACCAACCGTAACTTTGTTGGCCGTATGGGTGCAAGAACTTCAGAGATTTACTTAGCAAACTCAGCGGTAGCTGCAGCGTCAGCAATTGCAGGGAAAATTGTAGATCCTAGAGATATCTAAGACATGCAAGACAATCGCTTTTCTCATCTTTTTTCAAAAAAGAACAGTGAGAAAGCCACTACTTTAACCAAAGGGAGTAAAAAACTTATTTTACTCTTCTTTACCCTTTTCTTCTTTTTTTACCTAGAGTACAAACCTTACCATACCCAAGCGCATGCGGTTAGCAGTCTTAGTGAAACTATTTTTACCCTGTATCAATTTATTATCAATCAAACGTTAGGAATTGTGCATGAGGGTGGTCATGGAGTCTGCTACATTTTGCCTTGTCCTAAGTTTATGGGTGTGTTCAATGGTACACTTTTTCAATGGCTTTTTCCACTTGGCATTGCTCTGTATTACAAAAGAAAACATAATATGATGGCATTTTATGCAGGTTTGTTTATTTTGAGTATCTCTTTAGATTACTCTGCTTGGTATATGTCAACAGCACAGCAAGGGGCGTATGTCCCTGCAGCTAAATCTTTTTTAGGTGTAGACGGGCTTCATGATTTTCATTATATTTTTACTACCTTGGGTGTACTGTCTTATGCTTCTTTCATTGCAGGATTTACGAAAGCTATTTCGATGATACTCATGTTTGGTGCATTGTTAGCAATGTTTTTTGAAGCTTTTTAAAATAAAAATGAGAAAGTATGAACCGGTACTTTTATAGATTCAAAGATGATGCGGCCTATGAAAATACCCACTGAGATAACTGAAGGTTTTAAAAGTAAGATTTGACTTTTCTTTGAGGATTTAATTTCCTCTTATTTTTATTGTGGCGTTGGTTCTCTCTTCATTTTTTTAGAAAAAACGAAGCAAAAAAGCGTCGTGGCTCTCGAAACGCTTTGCTTTCAAGGGCGTTCGCCACGACAAGGATTTATAATATGACGAGGCTACCGCCGTATATAGGATTTTATATAGAAGTATATTGCCTATTATGGGGAAAACTAATGCCTATAAAAGTTTGATTTGAAGTAAAAGGTATTAATACCCGCCAGAAATTTGTGCTTTTTTCTTTTGGGTTCGTTTTCTTTTTTTGCGCATTGCAAAAAAGAAAAGGAACAAAGAGAGAAACAACACCACACTATTGGCCAGAAGGCAAGTTAAATCTCAAATTTAAAAAGAAATATTAAAACCCACCATTCGGATCAAACCCAAAATCTGGAGTTCCAAAACTCTGTTGTGCAAAAGATGGATCTTCATATCCAAAGTTAAGTGACTCCCCGCGTAACATCATAATATCCATCTTTGGGTCTATCCCCTTTGGACAAGCCAAAGTACACTCTCCACATAAAGTACAATCCCATACCCCATTATCTTGTACATTGTCGATGATGGTTTTGACATCACCTTCACGTTTGTCTGTGCTGTAACGGTAGGCACGTGTGAGGGCAAAAGGCCCTAAGAAGTCTGGGTTTACGGCATAGACTGGACAAGCAGAGTAACATGAGTCACAGAGTATGCAGTCTGTTTGTCGTTCTGAAAACTTTTCATCGGCGTGGGTGAGGGAAGCAGGGGTGAAACTTTGTAGCCAAGCTGTACTTTTTACTAAAGTCTCTTTGGCTTTGTTTTTGTCCACTTTTAAGTCACGAAGGACAGGGTGATACTGTAAAGGTTCTACCATATCTCCATCTTGTACTTTGTAAGCACAGGCAAGTTCTTCTTTGCCATTCACACGCACCGCACAAGTACCACAAACAGAAGCCCTACAGCCTGCAGTAAAAGTAAGGCTAGCATCTTGGGTAGCTTTGATGTGGGTGAGGGCAGAGAGTAGGGTCATTTCTTTGTTTTCTAACGTGTAAGATTGGGTTGTATTCGTTTCAGATCGTAAGATGGTTATATTCATAAAAAAAATCCTCGCGTAGGTCGGGGTGCCCTCACCCCGACATTGGTATAGGGATGTGTGACTTCTTTATTTGATTGTATTTTAATTGTCGGGGTAAGGGTACCCCGACCTACGATGCTCAGGCATAATGGGTTCATTTTATCTCCCTTTTACTTTGGGTAATGATATGTTTCGCAAAAGCATCATCTTGTGCTTCAAACCCAAGTTTAAAGTGTGCTCCACGACTTTCATCACGTGCTATTGCCGCTGAGATGATAGTGCCAGAAAGCTGCAAGGCATTGGAAAATTCTAGGTAATCAATGAGGTTAGTATTGTTACTTAGACTTTTATCGTTCAGTCCCATGTGACGTTGTTCGGCTTGCATACTTTGAACATCTTCCATCGCTTGGTTTAATTGTTCGTTGTCTCGTACAATGCCTACTTTTTCATAAAAGAGTTTGCCAAGTGTTTCTCTTTTTTCATAAAAGTTTATGTCGTGGTCTTGTGCATAGAGTGCTTCAATGTAAAGTTTATTTTCATTGAGTTGTCTATCATCACGCTCTTTAGGAGAAACATTTTTTGCATAAGCAGTAGCATTTTCACCCACAAGCTTACCAAAAGTAGTGATTTCAAGCAAGGAGTTGCCCCCTAAACGGTTGGCACCATGTACTTTGGCATTTGAGCATTCACCCACAGCAAAACATCCTGTAATGCCCGCTACTGCTAAGGTATTATCTACCTCAATACCACCCATAGAGTAATGTGCCACAGGTTTAATGGGGATGAGGTCTTTGGCAGGGTCTACATTTTCATGTAGTTTACACAAAGCAAGCTCTTGAGGAAGGAGTTCCATGAGTTTCTCTTCACCTAAGTGACGTACATCTAAAAAAACTTCTTTGTCATTTTTAAACTCTGCAAAAATGGCACGTGCTACCACGTCACGAGGTTTGAGCTCATCTATAAAACGTTCTCCATCAGAGTTGACCAAGTATCCACCTTCTCCTCTTGCACTCTCGCTTATGAGTATGCTAGAGCCCTTTAAGGCAGTAGGGTGAAACTGTACAAACTCCATGTCTGAGACAGAAGCGCCTGCACGTAAGGCTGCGGCAATGCCGTCACCTGTGGCACCATAGGCATTGGTTGTATAGCCATGGTAAAGTGAACCATAGCCACCTGTTGCCATAACGACAGACTTCGCATCAATTTGTTTGATCTCGCCAGAACGAATGTCTAAAAAGATGGCACCGGTTACGGTCTCTTCTTCTATTGTAAGATTAAGCAAATAATGTTCATCTAAAAAATCAATTCTCTCTTTAAGACAAGTGTCATAAAGGGTGTGTAAAATTTTGAGACCTGTGTAGTCTTGGGCATAACAGGCACGTTTGGCTGAGGCACCACCCATTTGTCTTTGGGAAACGGTTTTTATGTTTGGGGTCAGACCCGCAGATGATGCATCGCTTTGCGACATATCATCAGAGGTCAGGCCCCTAACATCTAAACGCGAAAAAGGTACACCTAAACTCTCTAGCCACTCTATGGCTTGAGGCGCAGCGGTACACATCTGTTCTACCATTGCCTCATCACAGAGTCCACGTGCAGATTTGATGGTGTCTTGAATGTGTAGGGCTACACTGTCTTCCCCTACATTAGAAAGAGCGGCATTCATGCCTCCCTGTGCCATAGAAGTTTGTGAGTTGGTTGGGTAAGCTTTTCCTACGACAAGTACGGAAGCACCTGCCGATTTGGCAGAAAGTGCAGCCGTTAAACCTGCGCCTCCAGCCCCTATAATAAGAACATCAATCATTGGTTTCCTTAGGCGTTTTCTAAATACGTTTCTATGTTGTGCACAATACCTTTTAAAAGCGTCTGTCGTGCTTCTAAACTTGCCCATGCCATATGAGGAGTAATGAGTAAACGCTCTTGGTGTTTGACTTGTCTAAGTCTATTGTCTTTACTCATAGGCTCTTTTTCTAAAACATCTAAGCCCGCATAAATTTCACGTCTGTCTAACTCAAATGCCAAGTCCGTTTCATCTACAATGCCCCCACGTCCAAGGTTAAGTAAAATGGCTTTGTCTTTGAGAAAAGGTATGTTATTCTCGTTGATAAGCTCATAGGTATCGTCATTGAGTGGTGCGTGAATAGAAATGATGTCACAGTCTTTTAAAATGAACTCTAGGCTTTGGTGAGGGTAAGCTGAGCGGAGGTTTTTGCCTGATGTTGAGAAGTAAGAGACTTCTGCCCCAAATGCTTCAGCAATTTTGGCTACCTCTTTCCCAATGGTACCCAAACCAATGATCCCCCATCTTTTCCCTGCAATTTCATAAAAAGGTTGTGAGACATCAGTAAAAAGTCCAGACTCTGTCCATGCATTACTTTTAACAGCGTTGTCATAATACGCCATTTTTTGTAGCAGATAAAGTGCCATAGAA
>WTAE01000065.1 GCA_013139765.1 Sulfurovum sp. | reverse complement strand
TCTTGCTCTATAAAACCAAAACCTTTTTCACTGTTGAACCATTTTACTGTTCCGTTTACTAATGTTGCCATTGTTATTCCTTTTGTTGTGTGTACACATCATTGCTGAAGTGCTTAAAATATAAATTGGAGTGTTCTTTCGGTAGGATGATACTGTAAACTAAAGGTTAGCAATAAAAGTCAAGCCAAAGATGAAACTCTAAATCATCTTTCAATGTATAATTATAGCTGAATAGTTTATTAATAGCCAAAAATATATATTAGTAGATACTTTCTTAGGATGAACAAGAAAGTTTAATATTTTTAGAATCCATTGGTGTTGCTTTACACAAGTGTTCTAACTCAGGGTGTTCATCAAAGGGAGCCAATGCTACTTTGAGCAGTTCATTGACCATGCCAAAGTCATGTTCCTCAGCTTTTTCTATGGCCTCTTGGAGTATGTGGTTTTTGAGTACGTACTTTGGATTGACTGCTAGCATCTTTTTGTGGCGTTCAGATTCACTAAGTACTTCTTTTTCTAAACGAATACTATATCTATCTAACCACGCATCTAAAGATTCTCTACGGACACAACTAGCTAAAATCTCTGATTTATCTCCGCTAAAACGAGACAGTTTTCTAAAGAATTCTGTGTAGTCTATGCTTGCACTTGCTAATGCTCTAAGCAAAGCTTCTAAAAGTTCTTTATCTTCATCCTGTTTTGTTTGTAGTCCCATTTTTTTATACATAATTTCTGAGCAAGACTTCGTATAGGTGCTCCAATAAAGGTCATCAAGTACTTCTTCTGAAAGTTCATAGTCTAGTATAGGTGAAAGTACACGCGCTAGCATGTCTAAGTTCCAACGCGCAGCTTTTGGTTGGCTTGAAAAACTATACATGCCTTGTTTATCGGTCTCATTACAGACAAAGTTTGGGTCATAGTCATCTAAAAATGCAAAGGGGCCGTAGTCTATGGTTCTGCCATCTATGGACATGTTGTCTGTGTTCATGACACCGTGGTTGAAACCTACACTCTGCCATTTGGCTAGAGTAGTTGCTGTGTTTTTGACTATCTCTGTGTACATCTTCAAGTACATATCTTCACAACCCTTGAGGTAAGGAAAACTTTCATCTATGACATAGTCAGCAAGCACTTTCAGCTTGTCATGTTCGCCGTAGGCATTTAAGTACTCAAAGGTTCCAAAGCGAACCCATGTAGGGGACAAACGTAAGACAATGGCACCTTTTTCAAGGTGCTCTCTGCGTACATCAGTTTGGCTTCCTATGAGTGCTAATGCGCGAGAAGTCACAATGCCCAGACCAAACATTGCTTCAGACATCAGGTACTCACGTATGCTTGAGCGAAGTACTGCTCTGCCATCACCAAGACGGGAGTAAAGGGTAAGCCCAGCGCCTTTGAGTTGTAAGTTTTGGCCATTTACTTTGCCTAGGTTTAGTACCCTTCCATCACCCAAGCGTCCTGAAAACTCAGTAAACTGATGGCCCGCGTAACACATAGCAAAGGTTTCAGAGCCTTCTAGTTTTCTTTCTCCATTGACAATAGCAAGTAGAACCTCATCTAGAGCTAGGTCTTCATCTACACCTAAGAGTGTTGCTGCACTCTGTGAAGTAGAGATAATAAAAGGTTTATGAAGTGGTGTAGGCTCTACTTTTTCGTAAAAAAGAGGCGCTAGCTTTAAATAAGGTGTTGTGAGCTTTAGGTTTGAAAATTTCATACTGAAACGTGTTAGGTATTATTTCTTTACCTTGGGTGCTAAAACCCACAACTCAACTTTTTCATTCTCTCTAGAATCTCTACGTTTTGTTCTGCGTGAAGATGCTCTTACATCTCTTGTGAGGTGCATTTCTTTTCTAAAACGCTTATTATTTCGTAGTTCTTCTATAATGGGGTGAGTGCTTTCTTTATCTACTACTTGTGCTAGGTTAGAAAAGATGAGAACTACTTTACCTTCAGGGGCTAAGTGTTCTAGTGCTTGTTCAAAAAATCTTGGAAAAAGATCTTCTTCATAATACATCGCTTTATCGATGCCTTCTTCCAAGTCATGTTTTGCCTGTAACCAAGGAGGGTTAAAAACAATAAGGTCTGCTTTTACGTCACAGTTTTCAAACAAGTCACCATGGTTGAGTGTGATTTTGTCTTCAAAGCCTAAACGTTTATTTTCTTCTGCCACACCAATGATGGCATTTTTATTGGTGTCGGCTGCGAAGATGTTTTCAAAACCATTTTGAATGAGTTGAAAAGACAAGACACCAGAACCAACACCAATGTCTATGGCATTTGATTTTGCTCCATCATACTTCTTTAACCATTTGTCAAACAATTTTAAGTGGTCAAAACGTGTTGGAAAATAGGTACCATAATAAGGGTGAATCATTAAATCTAAAGTTTTAACTTCAAGTCCCTTTTTGTACCACTGCCAAGAACTGTTCATGCCTTGCACTTCTGGGAAAGCAATATAAAACTCTGACACATCAGGGTATAACAATTCTAACCAACCAGAGTCTGGACCTTTCTTTACTGTGAGCTTATTGTCTTTTACTTTGAGCAGTAGTCTATGTGAAGCTTTTCTAAATGCATTACGATAATCACGTTGTCCTTGAAAACTTTTGTCTTGGTGTTTGAGTAAAAGGTTTTTTCTTAGTTCATTTAAAATTTCTAAACCATTGCTATAAAACTCTTCAACAAGTACATACTTCCCCTCAATCATTTGGGCAACAGTGTCCTTCTCATCCATCTTACGATAGTACTTAATGGCTTCAATCTCTGTGGTGATAATATCTGGTCTGTCTGCTTGCATTGTTGATGTGTCTGTATTCATATTTGTGTCCTTTGGGGAAATGCTCTAGGAGAGTATACCCTTTATATTAAGCGAAGTGTAGTGTATAGAGGCTTTGTTCTGGTTTGATTTTTTCAAATAGTATTTTGCTTTGAACTTAAACCTATGCTATAAAGAAACATACCCCGCAATCAAAAATGCACTGGCTGCCAAAACACCAGAGATGAGCGCGTAAGGCAATTGTGTTCGTACATGTTCTACGTGGTTACAGTCTGCTGCCATGGAGGAGATGATTGTGGTGTCTGAAATGGGTGAAGCGTGGTCTCCAAAGATACCTCCAGAGATTACCGCAGCAATCACAAGAGGAATGTCTAAGCCCATAGCTGCACCCAATGCCAAACCAATAGGCATCATGATGGAAAAAGTACCCCAAGATGTACCTGTGGAAAAGGCTGTAAGTCCTGCAACTAAAAAGATGAACATAGGCATCAAGACAGGGGAAATGTTTCCAGAGAGTAAGTCTGCTAAGTACTGTGCTGTGCCAAGTTCTCCAATGACTTTCCCAATGAGTAGGGCAAAGACCATAATAAGCCCAAGAGGAATCATTTCACCTATACCTTCGTATAAGCCTTGAAAGTACTGTTTATGTGTAAGTGTTTTAGTTGGGATAAAATAAAGGTAGATAAACAAAAGTGCCACAATTACTGCGTAGTACACAGAAGTAGAGCCTGAACCCTTAAAGATGTCACCCTCTCCCGTAATGTAAAGAGCAAGAGGTACCATGATGATCATGACAAGTATAGGTAAAAGCATTTTGTAGGGTGTTGCTTTCACTGTGCTTTCATCTGCAGGGGCAATGTAAGGGATGGGTTTGGCATCTTTCATGGGCCCGATGTCTCTCTTGGCGTAAATAACCACAAGCACAATGGCTAAAGTAAAGAGTGCATAAAAGTTATAGGGAATCGAAGCGATGAGTAGTGCGACGGGTTCACCTATGATGACGTTAGAGTCTACCGCAGTAATGATAAGTCCTAAGAGAAGCGCGCCCCAACCGTTAAGAGGGATAAGCGAACAAATAGGAGCAGAAGTAGAGTCACAAATGTACGCCAGTTTTTCTCTACTCACGCCGTTTTTATCACAAAGAGGTTTGGCAACGGTTCCTGCTACCAAAGAGGTAATGGAAGACTCTATGAAAATGATGACACCAATGACATAAGCAAGTAACATGGCACCTTTTGGAGAGTCTATCTTTTTAGATTTTTGACTGAGATAAGCCACAAAAGAATCTACAGCCCCAGAGATATTGAGTAGTTTAATGATGGCACCTACCAAGAGTATGAAGAAGATGGTTTTTGCAATCCATCCTTCAGAAAAAAGAGCAATGATACCATCAAAAACGGCAGTGAACGCTTCAATTGGATTGTAGGCGTTGAGCACAAGGAAACCTGTAAAGATCCCCCCAAGAAGAGAGACAATGACATCTTTGGTTATAATGGCTAAGAAGATAGTCAGTAGCGGGATAAGTATTGAGATGATGCCGTATTCCATGAAAAGAC
>WTAE01000069.1 GCA_013139765.1 Sulfurovum sp. | reverse complement strand
TCAGTCAAAGGACTGACAAATAGGTAAGCAAGTATTAGTTTCTAATACCTAGATCTGTTTTGATAGTATTCCATCTGGTAAGATCTGTATTTTTAAGATATCTCATAAGTCTTCTTCTTTGACCTACCAGTTTAAGTAGTCCAAGTCTTGAAGAGTGGTCTTTTTTGTTTGTTTTAAGGTGCTCTGTAAGGTAAGTAATTCTCTCTGTAATAAGAGCAACTTGTACTTCTGTTGAACCTGTATCGTTTTCGCCTCTTGCGTACTTAGCAATGATATCTGCTTTTTTTGCCTGATCTAAAGCCATAATGACCTCCTGATTGGTATTGAATTCTCAAAATGAGTTCGCAATTATAGTATATTAAGCTTATCAAGGGCTTAGGCTTTAAACCCTAGGCTCTCAGTGAAGCGCTTAACTAAAAACTATAAGAGACATCCATAAAAACAACCACTTGATCTTCTACTAGGTCAAAGAGTTCTGAGCCGCCAAAATAGTCAATTAGACCAAACTGCGTATTGATGGCATCTGCTACATCATAGTCAATCCAAGCACGTTGATATCCACCTTCATCTAATTTTTTACCATACAGAGAAATAAGATAATTGGCATTTAACTTCTCACGTAAAAAGCTAGAGCTAATACGAAAAGCTTGCTGATAGGTATTTTGTGCCAGAATATTTTCAAAAGGTACATTTAACCTAAGGTCATCCTCCATAAAATGCCTAATAGAGTAATCATAAGAGAGTGTGGTGTCCGAAAAACCATTGTATTCAAACCCTAACAACATATCGGTTCTTGCTAAACTTTTATCTTGTGTACTGGTATAAGTAAGGTCTGAAAAGTACGCCAATTCAGCTTTGAACAACCATTCATTCTCCACAATGTTAAACGCAGCACCTAACATGTTTGTTTTTGTGTGTTCAATGGTATAGTGTAATACATTTCGATCTAATGCTTCTACTGGTATATATCCTCTGTCCTGATAGAGTCTTGCCGCATAAAAGGTAATATCCCAACCTTCAAACTCTCCTGCCACGCTTAGCGCAAACGTAGGGTCATTGTAGGATTCTTGGTCAAAGCTATAGATAGGCTCACCTGAAGCAAGTCTATCACTATAACTCTCATCTGGACTTAAAGGGTTATAGACTGAACCATAAGGAGGGTCTTTCGTAAAGCGCTGCTCTAACGTCACAATAGGTGTGATACGCCAATTGTCATCATACTGATAGTCAAACTTGAGCATGGTCTTAGGTAAATAAAGTGACTCAAGATCTTGATACCCTGGCCGTCTGTTATCAATAGGGTTTAGTACATCTGTAATTCGAATGGTATCTGACTTCCCCCACACAATGACTTGACGCCCTAGTCTTGCATCGAGGTTTTCTATAATAGTGCCTTCGACATATGCTTCAAAAAGTTCTACTTCTGAGTTTAACTCTGCCACTTCAGCAGGGTAGAAGTCTGCAGAGGTAGAGGTGTCATACATAGGGTCATAAAATGCTCTTGCATTGATTTTAACTTTGATATTGTTTTCAAACTTATGCTCATAATAAAGAAACAGTGACTGACGTAGGGAACCAAAAACATTTTGGGGACGGTCATCATTGTAAGCAATGGCACCTTCTTGGGTAATCTTCCCTGAAAAGTCTGTAAAGTAACTCTCCTCATCCTCTTCACTCTTCATAAGATGAGGCACGCTCTCATCACCCTCATCAAAACCATCTTGAATGTCATTGGCAGATACTGACTCTGTTTGTGTTGGCATATCATCATCAAAACCTGAAAGTGTGTCATCAATGTTTTCTGCCTGTAGTGCTACCGTTAGCAAAAGTGAAGATACAAGTAAAGAAAGTCTCATTCTATAGACCCTTTTCTAAACGTAGCGTTGAAAACATTTTGTCAGATATAGGTTTATTCAGTTTAGTCTTGGAAAATCTTAAAATAGTTTTGTGTAACTTCTTTTTACCCTTTTTTGTGGTCATAGATGTTTCATCTACTACCCAAATACCTTTTTGTTTATGTAGTTTCGACACATCCAAATATTTCTTTTTTCCTCCACGCACAAAACCAACCGAGCGTACAATGACATAATTGTCTTTTCTAACGAGCTCTATACTTTTGGTATAACCTGATTTTTTAGCAATTGCTTTTGAACGTGGTGTTGACTGAATCGTCCACACAGCATGTCCTCTTACTTTAGAGTCTTTAAGTAGCTTAAAATCATAATCATCTAAACTCACCTTACCCATGTCAGAATAAGAAAAGTCTGAGCCCATAAAGCTAGAAGACTTGTCTGAACTTGGAATTCTTTTTACTTTTCTCAATGCAGGGAGGTAAAGCCATTGGTCATCATCTTTATTTGATGCATCGTAGCTATAAGTTAAAAAAGCGGTATTTTTAACATCTGCAGGGGTCTTAAAAAACATCACTTGACGAGAGTCTTTTCCAAAATCTTTAGTCAAAGACTTAATGGCACGAGAGCGTGTACGTCCACTTTTATCGACAAGTATCATTTGCATATCTTGCTCAAGTGTCTTGCCATCATCTCTGGCATCCACTTTTTTCATGATGGCTCTTGCTTTTGCATCATCTGCTTGCAATGAAGGGCTCAGTATTGACAGTGCTATGGTGACGAGTAGTAACGTTTTTTGTAGTTGCATAGTATCCTCTTATATATTGTCCAAAATATAGTGTTTATTAGCATATCTTAGAGTGCATAAAAAAGTACTAGGAGTATAAGAAAAGCTTGCGTATACTCTTTTTATGCTCCATATAGTAACGCATAAAAAGGGCTTATAATAATTATTTTTCACCTTCTTTTTTGTCCATTACAGAGAGTAGTGCAGGCAGTAAAAAGAGGTCGGTAAACAATGCTATCACAAGTGCCGCTGCTGTGATGACACCAAAGTTTTGGTTGGGAGCAAAGGTAGAGAAAGAGAATATGGCAAAAGAGAAACTTAAAACAATCGTTGTAAAAATAATGGCTTTCCCTGCATACTGTAAGACCTCATCAAACGTATCTTGCATGTTTAAGCCTCGTTTTCTGGCTTCAAAATACTTGACCAAAAAGTGTATGGTGTCATCGACTGCCACCCCAATAATAATAGCCCCTGCAATCGCAATACCTATATCAATGGTTAAACCTAACCAACCAATCACACCCAAAACCAAAATGACGGGTAATATATTGGGAAGGAGTAGAATCCAAAGTATTTTTAAACGTTTAAAGATTAAAAGCATCATAATGGAAACAATCAGCAGGGTTAAGGAGAGTGAGTAAATCAAGGTGTCCGTTACATCTTTTTGCATAAAGGCATACATAATGGTTTTACCTGTTGTGGTCACTTTGTACGGTGTTTTATCCCACCAATCTTGGGCATAGCGTATCATCTCAAGATCTTTAGAAGTATCTACAAGATTGGCTGAGGCCGTCACACGAAGTTTTCTTTGATCAAAATCTATCTTATCTGTAATCTCCATACCTTGGGCCAAAGAAGAGGTGTACAGTAAAAGGTACTGGGCAATTAAGTTTCTACTTTCAGGTACGGTATCTTGATTGTTTAATACTTTGTTGTACCGTTTAATAATGTCTAAAAGTGAAGAGATATGCCTAATGTCTTTAGGAAATTCCTTTTGATAGTCCACATAAAACCTCTCAATGGTTTTAAGAAATGCTGGCTCTTTTACACCATCTTCTTTGCCGCTGTCTACTAGTAAAGCATACGACATAGGACCCGTGAGGTGATGCATGTTAAATTCAGCTGCTTTACGGATTTCAACTTCTTTATCAAAGTAGCGTATGGTATTGCTATCTACCCTTGTATTCATGAGTCCAAGACCCAATATGCCTATGACAAGTGCAGAGATAAAAATAATTTTTTTGTCATGCTTAACAATAAATTTACCATAAGCAAAACGTTTTAGATT
>WTAE01000115.1 GCA_013139765.1 Sulfurovum sp. | reverse complement strand
GACTCTGTTTCTGTACCTTGTGAAATTTCATCTCCTAAGACCAGTGACTTCTCGTCTGCTCGGTTAAAAATGTTTTTAAGTTCTAGCATCTCAACGGCAAAGGTAGAAAGTCCTTTGTAAAGGTTGTCTTGTGAGACAATACGTGTGAAAAGTTTGTCATACAGTGAAAAACGAAGTTCTACTGCTGGCACAAAAAACCCTGCCTGGGCTAACACCACAGAAATACCAATACTTTTCATAAGTGACGATTTCCCTGAAGAGTTAATCCCGTAGAGTAAGACCCCTAAAATGTCTTCGTTGTCTGAAGCATTGAGCGTAATGTGATTGTGCCTTGTACCATTGTTTGTACCTATAAACACATCATTGGGTACGTAAATACCTCGTTCATCGTTAGACTCGATGATAGGGTGCCGTAAGCCCACTGCTTCATAAAAGGATGCATCGTCTTGTGTCTCAATGATAGGACGTGTGAGATTCATACTTTTTGAACACTTCGCAGTGGAGATAGCCACATCAATATTTGCAATAAAGACAATGAGTTTGTCAAGTAAAAGAGAAAACCTGTTTTCAAGCAGATCAAGACTCTCAGTGTAGCGTTGTTTGACAAGTGAAATCATTTTGACTTGAGATGTTTCATAGTTTCGTGTAATTTCTTCAAAGAGAGGTGCTTGTACTTTGACGGCATTCTTCAAGTACTTGTAATGAAAGTCTTTAAAGAAGTGGTGTTGGCTGTCAATGGTGACAAAAGAGTCTTTCAAAGATTGTTCTATGAGTGCAAAACGGTTTTTAGTCAGGCTTAGGTAGTACCCCTCACTTTCAAGGTATGCAACGGTGGCATACTTGGTAGTTCCTGTAAAAAGTTTGTCTTGTGAAAACATTGCTTCGACATGTGAAGCCACGTCATCCATTTTGCTGACTTCTTTTTCTTGCTTTTTGACAATGGTGTCAATAGCAGGGTAGACACCTTGTTTAAAAAGGTTGTCATTAATTTGTTCAATACGAAAACGTGCACAAATATCGAGTTCAAAAGTCTCTTGCAGCACTTGTAACATCTCTTTGGTATCATCAAAGAGACCAGACTCAACCTCTAAACCATTTTCTTGGGAATCTACTAAAAGACTCAAGATGGCTTCTAAAGACATGGCAATATAGGTAAGTTCTACAGGGTGTAGTTTGCGTAACTTGATACGTCTTGTAATACGTTCTAAGTCATAAATTTGTTTAAGATGTGTCTCAAAAGAGTTAATGTTTGGTAGGAGTCGTTCTGTTAAGTCATAACGCTTTTCAAGTAATTCTTTGTCACAAATGGGGTTCAAAAGTCTCTCTTTGAGAAGTCGTTTCCCAAAGGCTGTGCTTGTTTTGTCAATGAGGTCAAGCAGTGTAATGTCTGAAGAATCTCTTGAAATGATGGAGAGTTGCTCCATGGCATTGTTCCCAATATACATGTATCGGTTGTTACCCAAGAACAGGGGTTTATTCATTTTTTCTATAATGCTTTCATCGTGTTCAATGATAAAGTCAATGAGCACCGCCAAAGATTCTGTGGTGTAGGGGTGACGTTCTAAGTCTAAAAACTCAATGGCTGAGAGGAAAGAGTTAATGTCAAACACACGTACAAAAAGTTCATTTTGAAAAGAGATTTTAAAATGTTTAGTATTGAGTGAATAGTGCAAAGACTCCAACTCAAGATAATGAATCAACCACTCTTTGTCAATCTCTTTGGAGTCAAGGGTGATGATGACTTCTGAGGTTGCATAGGTTTGTAGCAAATTAAATGCTTCATCTAAGGCATAAGTTTTGTCATCACGGGTGGAGTGAATTTCGTTACAAATGGTTTTACCCGTACTCACATCAATGGCAGAGTAGCCTACAGAGTAAATACCTGCATTTTCATCGATGAGCAGAGAGACGATGTTATTTTCACTGGGTTCGTTTAAGTACTCAAAGTTTGTACCGGGAGAAATGATGTTGGAGACGTAACGTTTGATGTTAGGCATCTCCCCTTTTTGTTTCACAACAATGATAGTGTACTTTTTGGTATCAATAAGACGTGAGAGATAGCGGTCGAGTGAAACTGCGGGTACACCTGCAAGCAAAGGGTTTGAAACGGAGTTTTCAAGTACAGCTTTACTTTTACGTGTGAGTTGAATGTTCAATAGTTCAGCAATCTCTTTTGCTTTCCCTACCTTCATGTCGTCATTGTTGACTTCATAAACTTCAAAAAAGGTGCCTATCTCCATGAGTACAAGGGCATCTTTCCCATACTTCTCTTCAAAATGAAGTTGTAAATCAAAGTAAACTTCTGTGAGAAGTTTCTTTTTTTGAGAAAGTATTTCGGTGATTTTATCCAAGTGTAAAGCCCTCTGTTTTTGTGCATAGATTTTAACACAAATGAGGTTATAATTTGTTTCAATAGCCTAGGGATTCTCTTAGGCAATTCCATGTGATAGGAAGTACAATGCATAAAGAAGATTTTAATGAAGGACTATTGGGCTTTTTAGATGCCTCACCCACACCTTTTCATGCCACTCAAAATATGAGTTTGATGTTAGAAAATGCAGGGTTTGAACGTTTAAACGAAGCAGAGAAATGGCAGCTAGAAAAAGGGAAGAAATATTTTGTCACACGCAATGACTCGTCTGTCATTGCCTTTACATATCCCGAAGCGCGCGATTTTACGATGATTGGTTGTCATACAGATTCGCCGAACTTAAAATTAAAACCAAATCCTGTCATTAAAGAACATGGTGTGGTGAAATTTGGCGTAGAACCTTATGGTGGTTTGCTTTTAAACCCTTGGTTTGACCGTGACCTGTCTTTGGCAGGGAAAGTAACCTACCTCGATGCTAAAGGTGCTTTACAGGAGAGACTTATTGACGTGAAAAAGTCCATTGCCATCATTCCTTCCTTGGCAATTCACTTAGATGACAAAGCCAACAAAGACAGAACAGTCAATAAGCAGACAGACATCTCACCGGTCTTGAGTACCAATGATGATTTTGACTTCGAAGATTTTATCAAATGGCAATTGGAGAAAAATGAGATACGTGATGTACAAAAACTCTATGCCTCTGAACTTAGTTTATATGCGACTCAAAAAGCAGCCTTTGTGGGGATAAGAGATGACTTTATTGCCTCTGCTAGGTTAGATAACTTACTCTCTTGTTATGTAGGGCTTTTAACGATGTGTTCAGTAGATGGAGACAAGCCTATGCTTTTAGTGGCCTCTGACCATGAAGAGGTAGGATCCGCTTCAAGTTCTGGTGCTGCAGGTAGTTTTTTAGAAAACACGTTAAAACGTATGTACCCAGATTATGATGCCTATATGAATATGATTCGTAGCTCGATGATGATAAGTGCCGACAACGCACATGCCATTCACCCTAATTACCCAGACAAACATGACAAAGCACACAGCCCCTACATCAATAAAGGTGTGGTCATTAAAGTGAATGCCAATCAGCGTTATGCTTCTAATACAACGACCATTTCAAAGTTTATGGCTGTAGCAGATAAAGTAGGTGAAGTCTATCAGCAATTTGTGACAAGGTCTGACATGGGCTGCGGTTCTACCATCGGTCCTATTACTGCGACAAGGCTCGGCATTGAGACTTTAGATGTGGGACTTCCTACCTATGCGATGCACTCTAGTCGTGAATTGGCAGGTACGGAAGATGCTTTTTCACTCTATAAAATCTTAACACATTTTAAGCATTAGTACTCTTTTATTTAATTTGGGTATAATACCGTCCCATTTTATTTCAATCACATTTGTGTGTTTGTCATAAAAAATTCTATCAAGGGAGAGCATATGCCAAAAATGAAAAGTGTAAAAGGCGCTGTAAAGCGTTTTAAAGTTAAAAAAAGCGGCAAAATCAAAAGAGGAACTGCGTACAGATCACACATTCTTACTAAGGTTGACGGTGGTCACCA
>WTAE01000220.1 GCA_013139765.1 Sulfurovum sp. | reverse complement strand
CCATGTAAAGGTTGTGTTTCAATAACAAATACACTCCCAGTCCCTTGCAAAATAATAGCGCGTGAAGTGTTTTCAAATATGTTAATGGTTTGGGATATAGCAAAAGGTTCTAAAGTAGTAGGATTTTGTACGGTTGGGACAGTGTCTGTACTCACGAAGGCAGTATTAGTACTACTCCCCCCACCACATGCTGTCAAAAGTAATAGCGTTATAGCTGTATAAAAAAGTGTATATAATTTCATTACCCTAACCTATTTCTAATTTATTTTTTATATGTTACTAATCATTTCTATCTTAACATAAAAATATAAACGAGATTTTAGGAAAAGAGTCTAAGAAACTTTTTCCATAAAGAACTTTTTTTGAACTCTTTTTCTAAAGCTCCGTTTTCTTCTCTTTCTTCCATCATTTTATTTAACTGTGTGTCTAATTTTTTATTGGCTTCTTTTAAGCTTTTGGGTTCAAAGTCATTCTGCATCTAATATCGTTTCTATTTCATGCATGGCATCTTCATTTTTGAGCCTAAACTTAATCTCAATACGTCTAGATGCCTCTTTGTCTTCAACACCATCCACTAAAATGGCATCTAAATAAGCCCTACCTGAAGCAGTCATGAGCGGTTGTATATGATACTCTTGCGTGAATGGCAGGGTTAAGAGGTACTCCATCACTGCCAGAGCACGTTTCTGTGAAAGGTTTAAGTTGAAAATGTACGTACCCACAGAGTCAGTATGCCCTTCAATGATTATTTTGTCTAAGTGTGGTGCAATCTCTTTGTTGGTGACTAATATGCCAATGTACTCTTCAAAAGCTTCTTTAAGTGCTACTTTTGCCTCTGGCTTGAGCTTAGATGTTCCAGAATCAAAAAGTACATTCGAAGCCAAACGTAAAGAGCCTGTTTTTTTATCGATATCAATCTTAGAACCTAACGCCTCTTTAAGTGCAGCTAAGACTTTTAGTTTCATACCTGTAAGTGATTTTATCTTAGCTTTTTGTGCCTGTAAATTCGCCACAAGTGCGTCATATTTGGTTTTACGTTCATCCATGGCGTTGAGCACTGCTAAAAGCTTTTCATCTTTTATCTGTACGTCTTGTTTTGTGTCACTCAGTTCGTTAGAGAGGACCAGTACTTTACCTTGATAGTCTGCTAAACTTTTTTGCTCTTTTTCTAAGGCTTTTTTATTTTTATCAAGTACCGTTTGTACAATGATGATTTTGTCATTGAGTTGAAGCTCTCTGTTTTTAGCGGCCAAAAGCATTTTATTGAGTTTTTCTATCTCATCACTTTTGAGTTTTATAATACGTTCATCTTCTAAAACGATATCTTTGGTCTCAGTGAGTGAATGCTTTGCCAAGTCTAGCTTTGTCTCTTTGTCACTAAGGTCTATCTGTAAAATGCTAGACTTTGAGACAATAGCCCCTATGAGTAATATAAAGACAAACAACAAGCCTGCCATCAAGTCTGCATACGAAATCCAAAAATTACTCTCTTCTTGTGCATTATCTTTTCTAAACATAAAGACTTATTTCTCTTCTTGTTGACGCAGTGAAATATTTTTCAAAATACTTTGATTTTGTTCCGAAATGATTTTTGCAAAGGTACTCAGTTTTTCAACTGCCTGCCCTAGTTCACCATCTATCTTTTCAAACGTATGGTCCACAGAGGTGTCAAAACGTTGCATGGTTTTGTGAAGGTTTTTAGCATTTTCATTAAAGCCTGCAATATTCGCTTCCATGTTTACCACAGCATTTGAACTCTCTTTACGTTGGTGTATGAGTTCAAGCGTTTCACGTAAATCTATAGACGCCTGTTGCATGTTAGCAGTCAGGTTGGTAAAACTGTTAGATGTTTCATTGATGATGGTTGTAAAGTTTTTCAAGTACTGATCGTTTAACTCTTTAATGAAGTCCATGTTAAACGTCTCTTTTAACGTTTGTACAATTCTCTGGTCTTTCAGTTCTGACTGCATATGTTCATGCTTAAGGAGCTCAGACTTCTTCCATACACGTTTACCATAGAGTTTTTCAAGGTTATAAATCTGTCTGTCTACTTTAGCAATACCTCTTTTTTCAAAGTAAGTCCAAATAAGTGAAAGTGCAATACCATAAATAGACGCATAAAAAGCTGTACCAATACCAGAGAGCAAGATAGAGATTTCTCTGTCAAGTGAAGCAACATCTTTTACCGTAAAGTCAGGCATAGACAAAGCAATGGCAACAAAAGTCCCCAAAATACCAAGCATAGGAAAGACAGAAGATGCCACACGTGCAAAGTTGTCATTACGTATGTCTTGGTAATACTCAGAAATAAAGTCTTTAATGTAAAGCGTAGACTTTGTTTTACCCATGATAGTTAAGGCATTGGCACGCAAGGCGGCTTGTAGCTCCTCTTCCATCATGTAAAAAGAGCCCTTCATTTGACAGACGGCATAGTTGGCATTGTGCTTCACAAAAAAGAAAAACACCACAAATATAAATGCCACAATGGCCAAAGTATGTAAACTCACATTGAGTGGTACAAGGCCAATGTAGGCCAATACTAACCCAACAAGAAAGAGAAAAGGTATGAGGAGTATGGTTAAAGTATGTGGTATACATGAGGGGTTAGAGGGTCTGTCAAAGTGTTCCATGGAGCATTCCTATTTCTGTAATGCAATGATTATAGCACAAAACCCTAACCCTAGGTTAATCAGAGGGTCCAACTTACTTGTAGTAAGTTTCCCCTACTTTTTTACCCTCTTTATATTGGTAATGCCAACCTGTTTTTCTAGACTTGTTCCAAGAGCCACTTAAACCGTCTTTTTTACCATGTCTATAGTTTTCAACCGACCAATAATCTTTAGAGACATATTTTTGTGTACCATCTTTCTTTTTATTCTCATCGTAGAGGTAGAACCAACCGTCTGGATTACCATCATTATATCGCCATGTTTGTACTTTTTTACCATGGTCATAAAGCTCAACACTTTGGTACTTTTTAGAAAAGTAATGTTGTAGACCATCTTTTTTACGTTTTTCATCATATTTGTAAAACCATCCATCTGCTTTACCGTCGGTATAGACTGCTGTTGAGCGTTTGGTACCCGTAGCATCATAATACTCTATAGACGTTCTTTTCTTTGAAATATAGACTTGTAAACCAACTTTTTTTCTATCTACTTTGTTGTAGTTCCAACCTTCTTTTAATGCCGAAGTGTCAGGCGCTACAGTGATGTTGTATTCACGGATTTTTAAATTATGTGGGCCAGTGGTTTTATCTATCTCCCAAGAATCTACGAAGAACCCTTTACTTACATCACCAGCAGACAAAAACGATACACACAGTAAAACAAAACTCAATACTTTCATTTTAACCCTTTATTTTTTAACTATTATATCATGGAGTTGCACAATCATTATTAGTGCACAGGGATATAGGCATAGCCATCATTTTGCGCGCGTATAAGGTAAATACTTTTTGTATCAACAGCATTCACATACTTGTAGAGTGTATTAGGCGAAATCTTACGTTTTGTCATGCCTACTTTGCACATGTTAAACGTTACAGCATCGTTGTCATGGAGATCTTGTAAAACTTTGTTTAACTTCTTTTTTGCAGCAAAGACATGCTTTTCTGTTTTGTAGGGAGAATTTTTTAAATCTTCTACAAAAAATCGGTAAGAAGCCCCAGAGATCACCACAATAGCTTTAAAGTCTATGTTTTTTTCTTTATAATATTTGGAAAGTGATTTGATGTTTGAAATTAAGTGTTTTTCAATTTTGCTCACATCACCTGTGGTTAAATCAAAAACAACTTTAGCACTCTGTGCGTAAAGAGCGGTGAAGCTAAAAAGTAAAGCGAGCAGTGATAGTTTGAAAGTTTTCATGAGGCATCCTTAGTTTTGATGCCCTATTGTAGGAAAGAAAGATTAACAGATAACCCCACCACCGAGTAGTTTATCTTCTTCGTAAAATGCAGCTATTTGTCCTTTGGCTAAACCAAAAACAGGCTCTTTGAGTGTGACTCTTGCTGTTTCACCTTCTATTATGACATGACAAGGTACCGCAGTGGTTCTATAACGTACTTTTACCATACAGTCAAACTCTGTAAGTTCTTTAAAGAGGTTTATCTGTTTCACATCAAATTCATTCTCTTCAAGCTTTTCTTTTGTACCCACTACAATTTGGTTTGTCTCAGGTTTAATTTCTAAAACAAAGTGTGGATCATGGGCACCATCTACTGTAAAACCTCTACGTTTTCCAATGGTGTAATGCATGTATCCTTTGTGCGTACCTACAACATTACCCTCTGTATCGATGGTTTCACCTGGTATATTAATATCCATATGTTTGGCTAACACTTCGTCATAGGTTTTTTCTACAAAACAGATTTCTGAGCTTTCCGCTTGTGTCGCAAAGTCTTTAAGTACTTCAATATTTGCCGCGTAGGCTTTGACATCGGGCTTCACCCAAGTACCTAAAGGAAAGATGAGTCTAGGTAAAACTTCTTTTTTTACTTCACAAAGGAAATAACTCTGGTCTTTGTTGGCATCTTCTGCCGCATAAATGAACTCACCATCACACTTGATGTAATGCCCAGTAGCCACAAACTCTGCGCCAACAGTGTCCGCAAAGTCTATCATCTTACCAAACTTAATGGTACGGTTACACATCACACAAGGGTTAGGTGTAAGGCCCTCTTTGTAACTCTCTACAAAATAGTCATAGACATTGTCTTTGAACTCTTCAGAGAGGTCAAGGAAATGTACTTTCACACCTAAGTACTCAGCCACACGTTGTGCTTTGGTAAAGTTCTCTTCATGGTAACCAGGTTTGTGGTGTAGTTTCATGTACACACCTTCAACCTCATAACCCTCTTTTTGTAACAATATAGAAGTAACTGTAGAGTCAACCCCTCCACTCATTCCTACCAATACTTTCTTTTTTATTGTTGGTGTTTTTTCTATTTCTGTTGTTTCGGCCATTACTTTTCTACCTTATCTATGTGTAGAGCAATCTTTTCATCCACAAGGACTAAAGTTGCTTCTGCTATTTTAATATCTTTTAGTATCAAAGACACTTCTTTAAAGTTAATCTGCTCTGCTCTCAGTCTAGAATCTTTCTCTAAAACTTTACATTGCACAAATCCAAAAGATAGTTTTAAAACTTCATATTTTTTACTATCACTTGGATTTATGGGCTTTTCACTAAGCTCAACTATCTCTAGTTCCAACACAGTCCCAAACTTTAAAAGTTTGGCTTTTGCATAAATCATCCCCTCTTTTACAAGGAGTAACTCTAATTTCTCTAACCCTAACATCAGCACATCATTGAGCGCCAAATCTCCATAGGCTTTGCTAGAGAGACTCACCAAAGGTAAAAGCACTTCATACGAAGGTATAAAACGCTGTTTTTGCATCATTTGCGTTAAACGATCTACTTGCGTTTCATCTTTCACGCTTTTCATACCTGTATGTTAGGCATCTAAATCACCAATAAAACGCTCTAAAAGGTACTCTTTTGAGGCTACAAGTAAATCATCTGGCACCTCTTGACCTACAGAAAAGTAGCTCATAGGAACTTTGTATAATAACATAAAATTAAGCAGACTTCCTAAGTGACGAGTCTCATCAAATTTAGAGATAATTACTGAGTTTAAATTCAAAAATGAGAAGTTTTTATAGATGTCATCCATGTCTTCATACTTAACTGTGGCAGCTAAAAGTAAATTGACTTCTAACTTTTTCACCACATCAGACTGTACAAACTCAATGGTCTTAATGAACTTTTGCGTGTCATACGGCGACATCCCTGCTGTGTCCACAAGTATGATGTCATAATCAGCCAATTGTTCAAGCCCTATAATAAATGATTGAACGGAGTCAATGGTCACGTGTTCTATCTGCATGATGTCTGCGTAGTGACCCAACTGATCAAAGGCGCCCACTTTAAAGCTGTCTAAGTTTAAAAACCCTACTTTATACGGTTTGTCCATCATATACGCATAACGTGCAGCGAGTTTTGCAATGGTAGTAGTCTTACCTACCCCTGTTGGGCCTACAAGCATGATGATTTTTGCAACATCTAGAGACTCTTCTTTGATTTCTAAACTTTCATCTATCTCTTCAAGAATGTAGGCGAGTAAAAGTCTTTCATCGCTCAGGATGCTGTTGCCCATGAGTGAAGCCAAAACTTTGTCTAACCACTTGGCAGCAATACCTTTTTCAATAAAAATTGTTTTTACTTTTGAAGCAACACTCTCTTCACCTTGAGGTAAAAGTTCTTCTTTCATCTGTGAGAGTTGTACTTTAAGCGCTGCTAACTCTTCTAAAAGTGCCGTTTCACTTTCTGATGCTAGCTCTTCACTCACAGTCTCTTCTGTTATAACTTCTTCTTGTACTGGACTTTTTTCTACTAAAGCTTCTTTTTCTGAATCTTCTTGTACACGTTCATCTTCTACATATCCTTCAGGAACAGCGACAGAAAGCTCTGCCCATAATTTTCCATCTTCACCTGTGACTTGTTTGGCTGAGAGAAGTTTAATCCCTGTACCATACTTGTTTACAGCTTGTTCATACGCACTTTTAGGGTCAAGTGCTACAAATGTTTCTGTCATATGCTTCTACCTTTCATATATGACAAAGGAGTGAGTACCGACGCACGCTGCATCCAAGCGGGATGAGGCAGTGTTAAGGT
>WTAE01000187.1 GCA_013139765.1 Sulfurovum sp. | reverse complement strand
GTAGGGTTGGCTTCAGCCGACCACATATATTTTTGGTCGGCTAAAGCCAACCCTACACATAATCTTCGGCATCAAAACATTCAATGCCACGTTTTTTTGCCTCTTTTGCCATGAGCCCTGCTTCTTTGTTTGAGAGTAAATTTTTCTCTGCATCATAAAGTTTTGCAGAGCACACACCACAAGAAGGGCTTCTGTCTTTTCCTATAAAAAGGTCTATATCAGGATGTTCGTTAAAAAAGTGTATCGCATATTGGTTAATGGGAGAAGAGAGGTCTTCTGCATCTTCATTGGAGATGGCTTTGTCACCCTCTTTGGTACGTATTAAATCCATTGTAGGTCTAGGGGAACCGAAGGCAAAGTCTTCAGGACAAAAAGGGATGAGTGTATGACCTTTTAGTTTTTCTAAAAGATCTTCACTTTTATTGTCGCTTGCGTCATAACGACACTTTTCCCCTAGAAGGCAAGCGGATATGGCTATGGTTTTCATTTAAACCATAAAAAGAAGTACATAAACCCAAATCCCTGTCACAGCGGTAAGTATTATCCAGATAAACGCACGTTTTCCTGCTTTTCTATGTGTGAGAGAGTAGCTACCCGGTAAGTTTCCAGCTTTACTTTGTTTGCGTGCAATCACTAAAGTATAGGTCCAGATACCAAAACCAATCACCGCAACAGCGATGTGGAAAATGAGTACGTAAAACGCGTAGTTATGGGAAACCGAAGAGCCTTCAACAAAACCTTCATAGCCCCCACCTGCACGTACACCATACTCAAAATAACCCACCACAATGACTGCTACAACATAGATGATACTTTGCATAAGTGCGTGAAGTGTATAGTTTCTCTTTTTTGCAAATGAGATAGCAATGAGAACCAAAAGAGGTAAAAGTGCTACCATAATCATGACAAAATCCATAAAGAATGGTGCGCGTGTGCCTAAAAATCCTGCTTCAAACATATAATCCATAGTATTTCCTTTTTTCTATTGCTGTAGAGTATCAAATTACTCTTAACAAATCACCACTGATTTTACTTCTGTAAACTCTTCTAACGCCCACTTTGGACCTTCGCGCCCTACCCCAGAAAGTTTAGAACCTCCATACGGTTGTACATCAAAACGTAAAGTTGGAATGTCGTTGATGATGACACCACCACACTCAGCATCTTCTATAAACGCTTGGGTCATTTTTAAGTCATTTGTAAAAATTGAAAACTGTAATCCATACGGAGAGTCATTCATTTTTTCGATGGCTTTATCATAGTTTGGTACTTCAACCAAAGAGACAATAGGTGCAAACACTTCTTCACAAATGATTTTCATTTCATCAGTCACATCTGCCATCACTGTAGGTGGGAAAATACCATTTTCTTCTTTCCCTCCAGCAATAACCTTTGCCCCTTCATTTTGCGCTGAAGCAATCCATGTTTTTGTTCTGTTTAAAGATTCATCATCAATGAGTGGCCCCATAAATGTCTCTTCTTCATACGGTGAACCTACTTTTAACTTGTTGGTCTCACTTGCCATGTATTCTGAAAATTCTTCATACACTTTTTCATTGACGTAAATACGTTGCAAAGAAATACACACTTGACCTGAGTTATAAAAGGCACCAAAAGCACAACGTGCAGCTGCAACTCTTAAGTCGGCACTTGTGTCTATGTACGTTGCTGCATTGCCACCCAGTTCCAAAGATACTTTTTTAATGCCTGCTTGTTTCGTAATGATGTTTCCTACAGGCACAGAACCTGTAAATGAAATAACTCTTGGAATGTCTGAACTTACTAAAGCAGACCCTACTTCAGCATCACCGTAAATCAAAGAAATAGCATCTGTAATGGCATGTTTAGAATCTATAAATAGTTTCACAAACATGTACGCAGTAGCCGGTGCTTCTGGTGTAGGTTTAAGTACCACAGCATTTCCTGCGCCAAGTGCCGGAGCAATTTTGTGGGCCACAAGATTTAAAGGAAAGTTAAATGGGGTAATACACGCAACCACACCTACGGGTTCACGCGTATAATACGCCAATGTTTTTTTACCTGAAGGCATGATGTCTGTAGGGAGGGTTTCTCCTGAAAGATTTGCAAGTTCCATGACCGTAATTTTCAAAGTCTCTATACAACGTTCTACTTCGATACGTGCAAACTTAATGGGTTTAGCCACCTCTTTTGCCAGCATTAAAGCAAAGTTTTCTTTCTCTTCATCGAGACGTTTTGCCACATCTTCTAGCCATAAAATACGCTGAGAAAGCGTTGATTTTTTAGCGGCTTTGGCAGCAAATCTTGCCATAATAAGTGCTTTTTCAACATCTTCTACACTACATACCGGTGCAGTACTAACCACAGCACCATCATAAGGGCTTTTACGCTCTTGCACTTCTTCTCTACTCTCTTCGTTTGAGCCTAAAAAAACCTTGGCATGCACTACGGCACTTTTATCTTCAAATATTCCAAACATATCTACCCTTAACTACTCTAAAAATTTATGTTAAATTATAGCAAAAAAAAGGTGTAGAAATGATTGAATTAATCAGAGGATTCAATTATATAGTTGGGCTCCATACTTCTTGTGTAGCATCTGATGGACCTACTTCACTGTTTTGTGCTTCTTGCTCTGCTTCATAAGCCATTATTTGTGCACGTACTTCATTGATTTGTTCTGGGCTAACATTCTCTTCACTCGACCAAGCGACTTCAATATCGCCCCCATATTCAGCACCTATGATTTCTATTTTTTCGGCATATTCGTTAATGTCTAAACAAACCACTCTGTGCTCAAGGTCTTCTTCTTTCATGGTATCTTCAAGCTCAATGTACCAACGTCCTAAAGCATTTGACTTAATGATGGATTCTATGACGATCATTATACACCCCCATGGAAATCTTTCTTTTTAAGATCTCCATTGTATTTAATGTCACGGATGTCAATGTTTTCATTGACTAAAACTTCTGGCACCATGTCTGACGCTTCTAACTCTTTAATGGCATCATCTAACTCTTCTTGATAGGTTTGCATCATGTCTGCAGTGAGTACCCCTGGAGTCGTTTGGATGGCGACAAGTTTTTTAATCTCTTCTTCTACGCCTGTACCCTCTACGGTGACAATCATTTTCCCTTTTTCTTTGTCCCCAAAATGGTATTCACAGATACCTGAAGCCTCTAAATCTTCTTTTAGTTTGTCATAATTCTCTGGTTTTACTTGTACTACGATACTTGATATATTCATTTTATGTTCCTTGTTATGGTATTTTCCACATATGTACTGTGCTGTCATCGCTGGCAGAAAAGAGTGTCTGTTCATCTTTAAAGATGAGTGTATTGAGTCTACTTTTTTGGCCTTTGAGCAAAGCAATCTGACGCTTACTTTTTGTCTCAAAAACCCAAATGTTGTTTGCTTCATCCATAGGAAAAGCAACCCTTTTGGCTGTTGGACTCAATGCCGTAGCATAAATGAGAAACTCGGCTGCAATGTACGTTCCTTGTTTCGAAGCAAGGTCATACAACGCAGCACGTCTGTCATTTCCAGCCGCAGACACCAAGTCATTTTTAAAGTCCACTTTATACACATTGTCAACATTTTGACCTTCTAATACGTTTAAGACATCTCCTGTTTCTGTGTTGATAATATTGAGTATACCACTCTCACAGGAGTAAACGGCTTGACTTCGGTCAAGACTGAGTGCAAAATCTGAAAATTTTGACGCAGAAAGTTGTACACGGAAAATCATCTTCTTTTTTTCTAAGTCAAAAAGCAAAGCTTCATTGGACAAAAGTCCTAAAAGGATGTGGTTTTCATTGGTAAATCTCACTTTTATGGCAGAGAGTTTGTCTTTGGCTGAGAGTAACTGCGTGAGTGCTCCTTTTTCATAAAGCCATACATTGGCATAACCCCCTTTTCCACTGTCACTTAAAAGGATGAAGCGCCCATTAAGTACATCTACAGAGTAGACACGTGCAGGCAGTAAGTCTCCCATAAAGTCTTTGACATCAGGCAGTACAATACGTTGGGTCAACGTTTGTTTCTCATAGTCATAGACATCTACTCTACCTTGGTCCGTGGCAATGACTAAAGTGTTGTTATCTAAGACCATATCTTTTACCGTGGCATTGATT
>WTAE01000006.1 GCA_013139765.1 Sulfurovum sp. | reverse complement strand
TACTTGAACACAGAATTCAGCCAACCCTCTCTCTGTCTCGTCTCTATCATTTATGATAAACACGTTTCATGGGAATTTTGTATGCGCATTCTTGACACTGTCTTTCACAAGACACAAGAAGATGCAGAAGCCATTGCGCATCAAATTGTCACTTATGGTGAAGGCTTTTGTGGTGGCTACATGGCAGAAATTGCAGAAACCAAAGCAGAACTCGTTGAGGCGCAAGCCAAAAAAGAAGGTTTTTCTTTAACCTGTCTGGTTGAAGAAGTATAAGCTTCCTCCTCTGAAGAAAAAGGGATTTTCACTTTCCCTCTTTCACCCAATACCCTTTATTTCGCGAGTATCTTCTCTAACTCATCCGCATAAATAATCTCTTTTTCAAGCAGTACTTTGGCTAAACCTTCAATGGCAGCCCAATGTTCTTTTACCAGTGCTTTTGCATTGCTTTGACCTTCAGACATCCAACGTTCAAGTGCCGCATCAATTTTTTCATGATAGTGCTCCGTCTCTTTACCTGCAATGACATTTCCTTTTGCATCTAACACACCATTGATGTTGATGAATCCTACCTCTTTATCCATACCATAATGGGCTATGGCAGCGTAAGCATCACGCGTAGCTTGCTGTATGTCATTTGAAGCACCCGTATCCATACCCTCAATCTCTCCAAAACGCTTGATTTGAGCCGTTCTACCTGCTAGGGAGACACATATGCTGTCTTTAAAGTCTTTCACGGTCATATGGTCTTGTACGTCATTGTAGTTATGGGCAATAAAATGCTCATTGTTCTCTCGCGGTGTTAAACTCACATGTTCAATATGTGTATGAGGCATCAGTACTTTAGAAATAACCACACGCCCAGCTTCATACATAGCTGTCTCTTCAAAGAGCTCTTCAGGAGACATATACGACTGTTGTTCGCCGTATTTCACGGCATTAATCTGCTCAATTAAAATCTCTTGCGTAATAGCAGGTAAAGACTGACGCAGACAATAAAAGGCTGCTTCTTTGCCTACAAGTTCAAGTTGCGCGCCGGAAAGTCCCGCTGTATACATGAGGAGTTTATTCATATCAAAGTCACCCGCACTTGGTTTCTTTTGAATGATTAAGTTCAAGAAGTAGAGTCTTGCATCTTTATCAAGGTTATTGATCTCAATGTGGATTTCTATTCTTCCTGGTCTCACAATCGCATCATCAATATTGTCTTTATAGTTTGTCGCCGCAATAACAAAAACATTTTCACCTTTGTTGTCAGAGAAACCATCCATCTCAGATAAAAGTTTGTTAATAGGTACTTCTCTTCCACTGGTCCCACCACGTTTCCCCAAGGTATCTATCTCATCAATAAACACAATCGCCGGGGCATACTCTTTGGCTTTGGCAAAAAATTGTTTTGTTTTTTCAGGGTCAAGCAGTTCAAGACCTGTTGTAGAGATGAAAGGCAACTCCGCTTCTTTTGCAAACGCTTTTGCCAACATCGTTTTACCTGTTCCTGGAGGTCCGTAAAGCAACATCCCTTTAGGAGGTGTAATGTTAAAGCTCTCCAATAGTTTCGGCTCTTTAAAGAACTTAATAACTTCATGTAGTCTTTGTTTGGCTTTATGGTGACCGGCGATGTCGTCAAAAGAGATTTTAGGAATGTCAAACACCAATCCATCTTCAGAAAAATCTTTGATTCTCGTCACTTGTTTAAATTTACAAGCTTTTATTTTGTAGGTAATCACTCCGTCTTTGTCAGAGATGCTGTCTTCCACATCAAGCGTGATGTTTTTTCTAAAAAGCTCTTTAACAAGAATGTCATCTTCGATGAGAGGGGTAATGGCTTCATTTAAGTAATTGACAGACGCTTTAGAAAGAGAAATTTTTATCTCTTTAAAGTATTTTGTTGGCTTGTCTGAATCCATCATGTATTCGGTAATACGGTTAAAGAAAGTAGTACTTACCTTGTCTTTAATACGTCTGGCATCCAGTTCTGGTGCAAAGTTAAGAATTTGTACTTTTAAAAAGTTTTGGAAGTTACTGGCTTCGTCAAATTCTAAGTTATATTTTGTTTTAAAACCATCTCTATAGGTTAAAAAGTTTTTCTTCGCAATACTGGCATAGGCGTTATAATTGAGTTTATTAAAGAGCACAATGTGTGCTTGAGAAAACCTTGAGACCAACTCTGGCACAATGGCTTGCTGCATACCACCACTTCTACTGTCTCTTTTTTTCTCCCGTCTAATGGCTTCAAGAATCATCGACTCAGCTTGAATGTAGTCTTGTTTCACCAACTCTTTAAAGCGGTTGTCAAGGTAAAGTTCTTTCCCTAAACTTGTGGTAATGATGAAAAGTGTCTCTGTAAAGTCAACCATATAATTGGCATTTTCATCACTGTAAATAATGTCAGGGTCTTCACTACAAGGATCGTCAGTAATCTTATCCCAACCACAACCATCACGCATTTTACCACCCTCAAAAATAGAAAGAAGGTTACTCTGAATGGTGGTATCACATTTTTCAAAAGCATCAAGCACAATGATGGATTTAGGGTTTCTGTGTACAAAACCGGTTAATTGTCCTACGCCATACCCTTTCCATCCAGCAGGGTACCCATAGAGTTCCCCACCATTTTGTTGATGGTATTGTGTCATATCAAATTTCATGATTTTGTATTTGGGTAAGTATTCACTCATGAGTTCAGCAAGGTAGGTTTTACCCGTTGCTGGAGAACCTAGAAAAAGATAGGTGGCTTTAGGTGCCTTTGCGTTCTCCATGATGTCATTTTTCATACTGTTTACCACAGTGGCAATGGCTTGGTCTTGTCCAAACAAATCTCTAGAAAGGTCTTCTTTTAATTGTTTGGCAAAAGTGATGTTTTTTAAAGGCACTTCACCTGAGACAGGCGTCTCTTCATCATCAAAATTATGTTCGTATTTTTTTACTTGTGCTTTAACTAAAGCTTCTTTTTCTGTCATGTTTTTCTCTTACTATGTTAATCTATTTGCATCTAATTATAGACAATTAAGTCAAACTATTAAATGCCGATGATGGTTATTTTTGTATCTTAAAGGAAAGCTTTCTTAACAAAAACTAGGTGCCAAGCGAACTTGCAATTTCAGAATTCCATTTTGAGACATGCGCAAGATATAACTTTTTAAAGTCTTTTTCTAAAAAAGTTTTTAACTCTTTTGGTCCCTTTAGCACTTCCCATCTTTTATGAAACTTCTTCAATTTAGTGTTGAGTATGTCATGTCCTTGTTTATACCCTTGTGAACCTTCAGAAGAATTATTGGCTAACGTTTCTTCTTCTGTTTTAAAACGATCTTCTAAATTAAATAAGACAACTTTATATAGTTCATCTATCTTCTCTATATCTTTAGCTACAACGGCATCATGAAAGTTATTAATCATTTCAATTTCATCGTCAAACAGCATATTCATCACTTCATTTGGACCTTGTTGTACTTCTCTTTCTTGGATGAGCATTTCATCTCCTTTTTTAAATTTATTATAGCCAAAAACAATTGACTAAGACGTTTTACTTCTTCTTTGCTGCCATAATACGCGCAACCATCGCATCAAAACTTCCCGTAGAGCGTATTTCAACCACGGCACCTACAACAGCATGTAAAGCAACATAACACAAGTAGTCTGTAAGCGTTTCAGCACCAGCCTCTTTCATCTTATCGTCTAGTTTTGTTTTTTGTGTTGGGCTTACTTTAAAGGAAATCTCCACAGCGCTCTCTTGGTCTGTAGCTCCCGTAGGATTACACACAAAAGTGTCTGCTTTAAGTGCCACTACTTTTACATAAGAGGCAATGTCATCAAATCCATTTTCATCTGCCCTTAATTCTATGGTCTCTTTGTCTGCTGGGCTTACGTTAAAACGTATATCAATACTTGTATTCATTTGTCATTTTCCTTTAGGAATTTTTCTGCGCCATCATATTGTAGATTTACTTAAAAGCCTATTTAAGCTATAAAAGCTACAATGCGCATAATTGATAAAAGATAAAGGCTACAACAATGACAGATATGGAAGCACTGACACTCGTACAAAATCCCGAAACCGCTACAGAGACTTTAGATACATTGGCTGAGCATGCCAATCAGTTTGTACGTGCCCGTCTTGCTGCGCACGTCAATACCTCTGCTGAGACATTGGTAAAGTTGAGTAAAGATGAAAATGGCTTTATTCGTGAGTTTGTGGCTGAACATAACAACACCCCTGTGGCAACCTTACTTATGTTAAGTAACGATGACAATCTTGCTGTACTTTATTGGATTGCGGGAAATGTAAATACACCGATTGTTGTACTCAATAGATTTTCTAAAGACGAAGATGAAGACCTGCGCTCTTCTGTCGCTGTAAATCCTAGTACACCAACTGAGACTTTGCTAATTTTAGCAAAAGATGAAAATGAAGATGTGAGAGAAGCCGTTGCAAAAAACCCTGTCATCAAAGCCCAAACAGACAAATAACTTTCTTCCTTTCCCTATTTTCTAAGCAAGAGCTATTGGCAGATTCCCTGCCAATGCAATTTATAAACACACTTTACTATGTCTAAAAACCTCCCCCCCACTTCCTCTAAAATACAGCCATGCATTAACATAATTTTTGTTTATATAGTTTTATTTTTATTATGATAGAATGAGATTAGGATATTAGGTAGCAATACCTACCTAAACTATATTATTTTAGAAGGAATTATTATGAGAAAAGAAATTCAAGCAAAACTAGAAGAAATTGTAACACTATTAAATGATCCAGATGAAGTGGTTCTTGACAAAGAGGTCAAAGAAAAACTGGGAGCTATTATCGAACTTTTAGATGACCCAGAAAAAGTTTCTAATGAACAAGAAGCCCTTAAAGTAGAAATGCTAAACATCATCAGAAGTGTCAATGCAGCGATGATAGATGGCGATATTGACGTTGAGTACTATATTCCTTCACTTGATGAAGGTGATAATATGTCAGACAAACCACATATCTTACTCACCTATGTGGAAGATGAATACACCACACGTACACGTAAAGTAAGTTTAGCGACTGCGCTTCACAGTACAACGGAAGATTTCACAAAACATGTTATACTTGCTATAGAAGAGTTTAAAGATGAGATGGATGATGTCCAAATGGGCTAAGTCTATGCTTCTTTAGCTCAACTATATATTTTTAGGAGATTATAATGCAAAATGAAATTAAAGACAGACTAGAAGAACTAGTAGGACTAATAAATGATCCAGAAACAACAGTAATAGAAAAAGAAATTATAGAAAAACTAGAAATAATTCTAGCACTTGCTAAAAATCCAGAAGAACTTGAAAATATCAAAAAAGATTTAAAGGTAAGGAGAGACAAGGTGATTGCACTTGTGAGTAATGCCTCTGTTGACCCAGACATTGAAGTAGAGTATTGTCCTTCTGAAGGTCCAGCTGATCCGTACCTCTTAGTGAAATACATTGTCAGTGAATACACGCAACCCACACGTAAGATTTCTTTAAAAGGCACAGCACTTCGAAGAAATACACCTGAAGAGTTAGCAAACCAAATTACTTTCTCTATTGAAGAGTTTAAAGGTGAGATAGATTCTGTTGAGATGGGTTAATCCCCTCTCTTCACTCTCTCACAGCACAGCTAACATTGCTTAGCTGTCACCAAATACTTCTTTTACTCTTCCTCTTCCTCAGCATATTTACCTATCTCAAGTCTTTGCATAAACTGCTCAGATAATATGTCTGCTTTTTTGTAAAATTTATCTGAAAGCTCTGGTGTATAATACTTACGGATATGGCTGTTAAAAAGTTCCAACCAACGTGCAAAAACTTCTTCGGAAAGATTGGGTAAAAAAGCATGGGGTCCAAAAGGATCACCAAAATACCCTGGCTCACCTGTCATAAGCATCAGCCAAAAACTCTCTAA
>WTAE01000166.1 GCA_013139765.1 Sulfurovum sp. | reverse complement strand
AGTACGTTTACTGTATCGATAAATGAGTACATTAAGTTACCATATTCATCTACTGCTCTCCACATCATACCTTGGGTAATCCCTGCAATCCACATAGATGTGAAGTACAAGACAACCGCTGTTGTTTGTAGCCAGAACTGAGACTCCATAAGTTTTCTAGAGTAAATTTCTCTTTTAAACATACGTGGTGCCATATGGAAAATGGCAGCCATAATCATAAATGCAACCCAACCTAATGTACCATCATGAACGTGTCCAGGAATCCAGTCAGTAAAGTGTGCAATGGCATTTACAGATCTAATCGCTTGGATAGGACCTTCAATGGTTGAAAGCATATAGAATGTAGATGCAAGTACCATAAATTTTATCAGTGGGTTTTCAGTTAACTGATTCCACTCACCTTTCATCGTAAGGAGCATGTTAATAGCACTTCCCCATGATGGTAAAATAAGTACAATTGAGAAAGCAGAACCCATAGTTTGCATCCAGTCAGGAACAGTTGACCATAAAAGGTGGTGTGAACCAGCCCAAAGGTAAACAAACATCAATCCCCAGAAAGAAAGAAGTGACAATTTATATGAGTAAATTGCTTGTCCAGACTCTTTTGGAAGGAAGTAGTAAATCATTCCAACAATAGGAACAGTAAATCCAAATGCAACAGCATTATGACCGTACCACCATTGAACAAGTGCATCATTGGTTCCTGCATACATAGAAACGGAGTGTAAAGGATTACCTAAACCTTCTGTCATCAAGAATGTTGGCAATGCCATGTTGTTGAAAAGGTAAAGCATAGCAATACCGAGGAAACAAGCAAGGTAATACCATACAGAAATATAGAGTGCTTTTTCACGTCTAATCCCTATAAGTCCCATCATACCAACACCCCAAAGTACCCATACAACTACAACAACCAAGTCAAATGGCCAGTCGGACTGAGCGTACTCTTTTGATGATGATACACCAAATAAAAGTGATATAGTTGCAAGTAATGCCCCTACAAAATAAAGCCAAAATTGTATGTTACCTATAATCATTAAGAACTTAGATTCTGCAATAGAAACCTTAAGTACTCTCTGTCCTAAATAAAACCAAGTAGCGAAGATACCTGATACTGTAAATCCAAATACCGCTGTATTTGTATGTATAGGTCTTAGTCTTGAGAATGTCCCGTACTCACCAAGTAAGTAGTTTAATTCAGGAAATGCTAGTTGAGCCGCGATAATCGTCCCTACTAACATAGCCAAGAATCCAAACAAAATAGTTAAAAATGTAAACTTTTTTGCTAACGAATAGTCGTATTCCAATGCTGCGTGCGATTGCATGCATACCTCCTTATGTATATTGTGTGTTGAAAAATTCCAACAGCTACAAATATTATAAGATGTTTTAAGGAGTGATAGCTTAATTCATATCAATAATACTTACTTTAGAGTACTTTTCATAAGTTTTAAATATGACAATTTTTGTCTTATATCAGTGTTTTTGGTACTTTAATCAAAAATACTGATTATATAAGGATAGTTTGACTCTTTTTATTGATGTTTAGGCTTTTCTCTTGAATGAGACATTGCTTCCACTAAATCTGCATTGTCAGACTTCATACTTTCGAAGGAATCTTGCATAAAATGATACAGGTCATCACCTTCTAAACCTTTTTCCAAAGCTTCACTGTAGTATGCAAAGAACTCTTTATAAGGACTCACACCAGAAGTGAGAATCCATTTTATCTCAACATCAGGAAAATAGTTTTTCCAAGAAGGATCAATCTGTCTTAACACTTTGTTGTTGTTAATGAATGTCACTGCAATGACCAATATCATCACCATAGATAAAAAGACAATGAAAAATATGATGGCCTGAGCGATACCTAACTTGGAAAACATCCAATCATTAAAAATACCTGCATACAGCATTACAGGTAAGGAGAAGAAAAAAGCAATAACCCATTTTGCACCAATACCTTTGAGGGGTGCTTGGTCATAGATAAGGCGTTTTTTTACCTTGCTGTTTTTTACTTTAGTCAATGTATCGAGAATAGTTTTAAGTGAGAATTGTTCTTCTTGCATAAGAATCCTTTAAAAGGGTGGGTTAGTTAGAGATATTATAGAGAGTCAAACCAAAGCCTAAGCTTTGGATTTGGGTTAAGAGATGTGGTGCTTAATGTACACGTCGATACTAAGTAAAATAATGATGGCCAAAAAGGCTGCATTTATTTTCCAAAATACTGAACGTGCATTTTTGAGTTCAAAACTCTCTTTGAGTAATTCCAAAGAAGAGACAAAGGCCCAAATACCTACCAAGACAGTTAAAATCATGGTTGCCATGTACGGTTCAAACACGGAAACTAAGAAGATCCCTGCTTGAATGGTGAAAACCAACCATACAAAAGTAAGTCTTTGTAAAGAAGCTTGACCAAACAGACGCATTGCTGTTGGGTATCCACCATCTTTGTAGTCACCATGGAAAAGCATGACGAGTAACCAGAAATGTGGTACTTGCCAAATGAAGAAGTAAATCGCCAAAGCAATAAACTCTAACTCCATAAGAGAGTTACCCGCAACCAACCAACCTACAGCTGGAGGAATGACACCTAAGACTGCGCCAGGTACAACCGCAAGCGCTGATTTCTTTTTTAATGGTGTATACATAAGGTTATACCAAATGAAAGCAAAGGCAAAAATATGTACCCCTGTGAGTCCAAGTAAACCGTAAATAGCCACCAATGAAAGTGCAATCAATACGATTGCAATAATCGTACCTGTTCGAGGTGTCATACGCCCTGCAGCAATAGGACGGTTTTTAGTACGCGCCATCTTGGAATCTTCTTTATACTCTTGTACTTGATTGAGTGTAGAAACACCCATTGCAACGAGTAGTACAGAGAAGGTAGCAAGAAACATATCTAAACTTACCTCTCCCTTTGCCATAATATAGGCAAAGAGTGCAGATAATGAGACTGCAAAAGAGAGAATAAATTTAGTTACTATAAAAAAGTCTTTAATCATCTAGAGCGCTTTTAAATACTTTGTAACTTCAGCAATATCTTCATCAGACATTTTTGATGCTGGCATCATAGGAGTGAAACCTTCAGCAATGTCTTTATTTGGAGTAAGGATTGCATCCTTAATATATGCATCTTCTAAAGTACGCATACCTTTAAAGCTTGGACCTGCACTTGCGCTTCCATCATTTGTATGACAAGCAGTACAACCATTCTCTTCAATAATATTAGCACCTTTTGCTACAGCTGCAGTTGCAATATAAGCATAAAGTTCTTTCATATCTTCATCAGACATTTTTGTTGCTGGCATCACTGGACTGAAACCTTCAGCAATGTCTTTATTAGGGTTAAGGATTGCATCTTTTAAATATTGTGCATCTTTAGTACTTGTAATACCCATCAAAGATGGACCAACAATTGTTGAAGCATCAGCTACTGAGTGACATCCAGCACAACCATTGTCTACGAAAAGTGATTCACCTTTTGACATTGGTGCTGCATTTTGATCTTCAAATGGTGATTTCGCATCACTTTCAAACCATTTATCATAATCTGCTTGTTCCATAACAATAATTTCAGAATACATGTAAGAGTGTTTTGTACCACAGTACTCAGCACATTCTACTTCATACTTACCAACAACGTCCGCTTGGAACCATTGTTGCGTCATACGACCTGGTACTACATCTTCTTTCATACGGAAAGCAGGTACGTAGTATGCATGAATTACATCATCAATTGGTGCAGTCATTTTTAAAATTACTTTTTGACCTTTAGGTACATAAAGACCTCTTTTAACACCTTTTATCTTAGCATCATAGATAGAAGTGATTTTATGAACATGCCCTGCTTTATTCGCTGGGTATTCATATTTCCACATCCATTTAGAACCTTCAAGTTTAATCACAATACTTTCAGACTCAGCTGGCATTGTTCTTAACGTTTTCATTGAAGTATAACCATAATAAAACAGAACCATCATCAATGCAGTTGGTACTAAAGTCCAAGTGATTTCTAGTGGTGTATTGTGTGTATAGTTAATGATATCTTCATCTTTAACATTACTCTCTCTATATTTCCAAGCAAAGTAAAACAGTGGTATGATCACTGAAAGTCCTAGTACAATTGAGATCCAAAAGTTGATCCAAAATGCTTGGTCTACGTCGGCAGCAAAAGTTGATGCCATTGAATTAAAGCCACTTAGTGTGTTATTTACATCCATAGTTGCCTCCTTAGTGTGTTGAATGAGCTGCAGAATCGTGTCCTGCTGCTTTTGTTGTTGAATGAGCTGCAGAACCGTGTTCTGTAGCTTTTACTGGTACATGCTTAGGTGTGATGTAACTCTCATCTTTGTACTGAAATTTTTGTACATCTACACCGATAACGATTGCAAAGAATGTAAATACAATGAAAAGTGAGAAACCAGTCATCCAAATGATAAGTGATTCACCTTTTAAGTGCATATAGAACATTAAAATCAACCAACCTTTAACCACAGCGATAAGCATCTGTGCTAAAAATGTTGACTCTTGCATAAATAGACCTGGCTGTACAAATGTAACAGCAGTCAGTAGCAATAGGGCTACAAGAATCTTGTAATACCCTGCTCTCTCTCTTTTATAATCTATAGTTTTAGTGGCCATTTGAACCTCCTCCGAAAATCATACTGAAGTCTGACATTTGAATACCATCTGCTCCGATCATGTAGTAATACGGGAAAACAAATACCCAAATAAGGTGTACGATGTCCCAGTATAGTGCGATGTTCCAAAATAAGATATGGTGATCTTGACTTACTTTTCCAGCGTTAATTCTTTTAAGTAACCAAATCATAAGACCAATACCAATCATAATGTGGATACCGTGAAGTCCCGTCATTGTAAAGTAAAGACCAAAAAATAGCTTTTGACCAAATGGTAATGAGTGCTCAGTACCTACAAGCATTTTGTCATGGAGTAAGAAAACACCGTGATTGTACTCAGCATTCCACTCAAAACCTTTGATAACCAAGAAGGCAGTTGCCAAAATCATGGTTGCTACAATCATAAGTTTAGCGCCTTTAACATCGCCAACTCTCATTTTAAGCAGTCCAAGACCCATAGTCAGTGCAGACACAAGTAAGATAACTGTGTTTGTTCCACCAAGTAGTCTGTTCAAAGATGCAGAAGCATCTAAGAAGTCTTGTGGGTGAAGTGTGTTGTAGTATGCCAATGACATAAACATAGCACCAAACATCAATACTTCTGTAAACATAAACAGCCAGAAACCTAGTTTCCCACCGTAAAAGTCATCTTGCCAACCTTGAACTTCATGTTCATTCCCATCGCGGTCTACCGCGATTTCTGGTACGTATTCGTGTGACATTAGTCTATCCTTCTCATGGTTTCATAATCAAATTTAACTACCGGCTGACCGTGGTGATACTCGTATGGGTTAAAGTCTACATAAGGGACTTTAGAGTGGTTTTCCAGTGGTGGTGGTGATGAAGGCATATGCCACTCAAGTGTTGTTGCATTCCAAGGGTTAGTTCCTGATGGTTTACCTTTTGTCCAACCTTTAAAGAATACTACGAACATATACGTAAGTCCTGCAATAAAGATTACCGCACCAACAAATGAAACTTGGTGGTAAATTTGGAACTCTGGAAGGTAATCAAAGTAACGTCTTGGCATACCGTAGTAACCAGCGATGAACATTGGGAACCATAAAAGGTTAAATCCAACAAACTGTAAATAAAACGCTGCTTTTGCATGTTTTTCATTGTACATTTTACCTGTAACTAGTGGGAACCAGTAGTGAAGTCCTGCGAAGAACAAGAATACAACCCCACCCAACATCGCGTAGTGGAAGTGAGCAACAGTATAGTATGTATCTTGAAGGTGAATATCGACACCAATCATCGCAATTGTTACACCTGTAAGACCACCAATTGTAAAGGTAATAATTGTTCCTAAAGCCCATAACATAGGAGTTGAGAGAATAATTTTACCTCTGTACATTGTGGCAATCCAGTCATAGAATTTAATTCCTGTTGGAATTGCAACAAAGAATGTTAAGAATGAAAAGATTACTTTTGCAGTATCTGCCATACCTGAAGTATAGAGGTGGTGTCCCCATACTAAGTAACCGATACCTGCAATTGATGCTGATGAAAGTGCAATCGCTCTGTATCCGAAGATTTCTCTTCTTGAGAATACTGGAATAATTTCAGACATAATACCAAACGCTGGGAGAATCATAAGATAAACAGCTGGGTGAGAGTAAATCCAGAAAAGGTGTTCAAACAATACTGGGTCTCCACCTTTAGAAGGATCAAAGATACCAATACCGAAGTATTTTTCCATAATAGCAAGAACAAGTGTAATACCAACAACTGGTGTAGCAAGAAGTTGAATCCATGCAGTTGCGTAGATACCCCATACAAACAGTGGCATTTTCCAGAAAGTCATTCCTGGTGCTCTTAGTCTGTGAATTGTTACTAGGAAGTTAAGACCTGTAAGGATTGAAGCCATACCAAGAATAAATGCAGCAACAAGTGTAAAGATTACGTTAGTCCCTGTATTGATAGAGTATGGTGCGTAGAACGTCCAACCTGTATCAGCAAATCCAGCATCTGTAAAGAGTGATGCAAGTGCAATAATTGTTCCTAAAATGTATAACCAGAATGTAAACCAGTTAAGTCTTGGGAAAGATACATCTTTGGCTCCAATCATAAGTGGCATTACGATGTTACCAAGTACCGCAGGTACTCCAGGAATAATAAATAGGAAAATCATAATAACCCCGTGAAGCGTAAACGCTTGGTTAAATGTATCTCCATCTATAAATTGTGCACCAGGTGCAAAAAGCTCTAAACGCATTAAAAATGCCGTAGCTACCGCTACAAAGAAGAACGTAAACATAACAGCTGCATACATAAGACCAATTCTTTTATGGTCAATTGTAAGCATCCATTGCATGAACGTACTTTTAGGGTGCCCAATGGCACAGTGTGTTTCGTCGAAAT
>WTAE01000040.1 GCA_013139765.1 Sulfurovum sp. | reverse complement strand
GCCTTTAAAGTGAAGATTACTAAAGATGGTGACTTTACCCGCATGAATATTTTAAAAATATCTAACATTAAAGATGCCAAGAAGACAAAAGTAAAAGTAGAAAAAGAGATTAGACATGTGGAAGAGCCTGAACAGCCACCTCTCATTTTGAAACTTAATCTCATGCCTGATGCTAAAACGGTTGAAGAACTACTTTGTTTGGTGGAACGTCACCCAGGGAAACGTCCATTGGAATTACATATTAAGTCTAAATTGGCAGATGTCATCATAGAGTCTAAAATGAAAGTTTCTGAACTTATTCTAGAAGAAGCCAAAGAGATTGGGGTATTTATGGAAGAGAGTTTGAGCATCGTTAGCTAGATATCAGAATATGTTATAATATAAAGATTAATGAACGACATAAGAAAAAGTATCATTACGTTAAAATAATGATATCTTATCTTAATCTTAGATTTAATTTATAATCTTATAATACGCTCAATATAACATAAAGGTATACCCATGATGAAATTAATTAAAGGTTTATTTACACTAGTTGGAGCCATCGTAGTGATTGGCGCTATTATCGGTGCAGTAACAATTGGTCCTAAAATAGCAAAGCTTGACCCACAAGCATTACCAGAGTACATGAAAATGTTTGACACTGTTTTAACAACGGGTGATCCAGCTAAAGGTATGGTTCGTAAAGTAAAAATGGTTATCCCCGAAGGTGTAACAAAAGCAGAAGCATTTGAAAATGCCATTGAAGTAATGGATGAAGTGGGCGCAGAGTTTGGTTTGGCAATGGTTGATCAAAAAACAATGCCAAGAAATGGAAAACTATTTAAAGATGGTGGGCTTCTTACACACATTCGTTCATATTGTTCACCTGCCATTGCAGATAGATTCTTAACACACTCTGGTGAGTTTATTGGGTTTATGCCATGTAGAATTGGTATTGTAGAAGATGCAAATGGTGATATTTATCTTTATACAATGGGTATGGAACTAATGATTAACGGAGGCCATGTATTACCTCCAGAAATGTTAGAGCTAGCAAACGAAGTAAAAAAAGGTATGTATACCATGATGGAAAAAGGCGCAGCAGGCGAAGACCTCTAGTCCCTCACTTTCTTTATAAGTATTTTCGCTCTTTGAGCGAAAATATTTCCATCTCCTCTTTTTTTACTCCCTTACAACTTTTACTATGTTAAGATATCTACAAATTAAAACAATGGATTTCTATGTCAAACACAGAAGATGAAAAAGCACTGAAACTTTTAGAAACAGCTGTCTATAAAGCACAAGCCTCACTTGAAAAAACAAAACACTTCCAACCCTTTTTAATGTTACTGTCTGATACAGGTGAGATTGAGGTTTTTGAAAATGAGATAACAGATTCCACAGAAAGTTATGCAGCGTTGGAAGATATTTTAGTTGAACGCATGAAAAAAAATGATGTAGATATCATAGCGTTGGTAGTTGATACCGAAATACCCGAACGTTTTGTGAAAGAAGTACCTACAGGCATGCGTGTGCACCTCGAGGAAAAAAGCCAAAGAGAAAAAAAGATTGGTGCACGTTTTTTATATGTACCTTATGAACTTTGTACCTCAAAAGAGTGTGAACTTTTTGTCAAGTTACATATGCCAATTCCAGTAGGTTTTCCCGCAGAATACATAATTTAGCCTTTTTTCTCATTAAACCTGTGTAGTATAGAAACAAACAAATACTTATAGCTGTGATTATCGTATCATTTCAATTTCCTTATAGTGGTAAAGTGCTAATATCTATGTACTAAATATCAATTTAAGGAATTAAAATGTCAAAATTACCAAAAATCATATGGTCAAAAATCGATGAAGCGCCAGCACTTGCTACGTATTCATTGTTACCAATCGTAAACGCGTTTACTCAAGCAGCAGGTGTAGAAGTTGTTGAGAGTGATATTTCACTAGCAGGTCGTGTTCTTGCAGCTATGGGTCTTGCAGAAGACGAACTTTCTAAACTAGGTGAAGTTGTACTTCAAGCAGATGGAAACATCATTAAACTTCCAAACATTTCAGCATCTGTAGGACAACTAATAGATTGTATTACAGAGCTTCAAGGTCAAGGTTATGATATCCCTAACTACCCTGAAAACCCAGCAAATGCTGATGAAGAAGCAATTCAAGCTAAATATGCAGTTTGTCTAGGTTCAGCAGTTAACCCTGTTCTTCGTGAAGGTAACTCAGACAGAAGAGCAGCAAAAGCTGTTAAAAGATTTGCACAGAAAAACCCACATAGACTAAAAGCATTCCCAGAGAATCCAAAGTCTTATGTAGCGCACATGGAAGGTAAAGGAGATTTCTTTGCAAATGAAAAATCTATTACTTGTGACAAAGACCAAAAAGTAACTATCGCTTTAAATGGTAATACTTTAACAACGATTGACGCTGTTGCATCTGAAATTCTTGATGGTACATTCATGTCAATTGCTGCACTTAACACTTTCTATGCAAAAACAATTGCTGATGCTAAATCAAATGATGTTTTATGGTCATTACACCTAAAAGCAACAATGATGAAAATCTCTGACCCTATTATGTTTGGTTATGGTTTCACAGCATTCTTCAAAGATGTATTTGCTAAACATGCAGATACATTAGATGCACTTAATGTTAACCCTAACATGGGTATGTCTGACTTAGAGAAGAAAATCGCTGGTCATGCAAAAGAAGCTGAAATAAAAGCAGATTTCTTAGCAGCTCTTGAGTCTGATGCTCCTGCTCTTGCAATGGTTGATTCAGACAAAGGTACAACAAACTTTAATGCATCTAATGATGTAATTATTGATGCTTCTATGCCAGTTGTTGTTCGTGAAGGTGGTAAACAATGGGACAGAAATGGTGATGCACTAGAATGTGTAGCTGTTATTCCTGATTCTACTTACGGTATGTTCCATGCTGAAATGGTTGCTGACTGTGTTAAAAATGGTCAATACGATGTTACAACTATGGGAACAATGCAAAACATTGGTCTTATGGCTCAAAAAGCAGAAGAGTATGGTTCTCACCCAACTACATTTGAACTTGCTGAAGCTGGTACTGTTACAGTAACTGCTGAAGACGGTACAGTTCTTATGAGTCACGAGTGTGAAGCTGGTGATATCTGGAGAATGTCAAGAACAAAAGATATTCCAATCAAAGACTGGGTAAGACTTACAGTTGAGAGAACAAAAATTGAAGGAATTCCTGCAATTTTCTGGTTAGACGAAAACAGAGCGCATGATGCTCAAATCAAAATCAAAGTAGATGCTTACCTTGCTGAGTTTGGGCATCCAAAGGCATTTGAAAGTGCTGGGTATTTTTTCGCGACTTAAAATTCGAGACGGCAAGAATGGCTATCTAAAAGATATCCCGCGCACGCTCGAATATATCGAGCAGGTCAGCGCCGAGGAAATAAACATGATAGGGCTTTACTCCCTGATCTCCGAGCTCGGGTTGAAGTTCCGCGTTAAGGCTTTGCTATGAAGCAGCCATCGTGCAAAAAGCGCATTCTACGAGGTACAAAATCTTGAGGGCAATGATTCTTGCCGCCGGCCGCGGCGAACGTTTG
>WTAE01000156.1 GCA_013139765.1 Sulfurovum sp. | reverse complement strand
TTATGTTTTGGCTGAGGGTATAGCTTTGGGAAAGAATTTCCTCTGAGGCATTATTATGAAGTGAAATCCTCAGTTTTACGTTTTGTGCATAAAGAGGGATGTAGGGCTTAGGTACCCTGCGTAAGTCCCTTGTTGGACTTGCTAGGTAGTTTAAAACGGTGCCTTTCTTTACTTTTAACCCTTTGTTCTCTTTAGCAGAATAAGCATACGACCCTTGGATCTTCTCAAGAGAAAAACCACCTTTAACCGCCAAGTAGGCACGTAAGCCAGAAACATTTTTTTCAAAAGAGAGTATGTCATCTTTTTGTATATGATGGGTACACCAAATATCTTTCTCTTTGCCGTTTATACAAAACCCTAAGTCTGCACCACACACCGCAATAGTAGTAGGGCTTAGTACTTTAAGTCTTAAGCCTGAAAGTAAAATTTCAAGCGCATTCCCTTCTGTGTTGTCTAACAGCTTTTGTGTCCATCTATAAGCATACTCATCCATCGCACCTGTTTGACTGACTCCCAAATGTGCATAACCATAACGTCCTAAGTCTTGTACGGTTGTGAGCAGTCCTGTTGCTAACACTTCAAAGGCTAACATCAATAAACCTCACGCTGTCACCTATTTCAAAAGAGTCAAAGTCATTAAAGTCTGTATGTCCTAAAATGTTCCAACCTCCAGAAGATGCTTGGGGGTAAATGGCTGTTTGTGTTTGGGCAAGGGCCACTGCACCTTTAGGTACTTTGGCTCTAGGTGTTTCAAGTCTAGGCGTTTGTATGGAAGAGGGCACTTTTGCAAGGTACGCAAAGCCTACCATGAAACCTACGGCATAGACACGATACCTTTGAGCTGAGTGTACTTGGATGACTTCTTCTATGCTTAGCTGGTTAAAGTCTGCCACCCTTTGTAAGTCTAAGCCTTGACTGTAGTCAACTTCAATACAAATCTCTTTGCCTTTTTTTAAGGCTATATTTTTAAATTTTGAAAGATGTGTAATGATTACCTTTTGAATGTCAGACGTATCATAGTAAAAAATATCATATTGTAGGAGTATGGAAGTATACGAGGGAGTAAGGTCAATGATATTGGCTAAACTTTTGAGTGAAGTGTAAGCACTTTGCACATGGTCTAAGACTTCCTCTGAAATTTCATCACCAAAGTAGAGCATGACTGAGTCAAAGCTTACGGTCTCAATACGCATTGGGATCTTTTAAAAATGTCGATAAAGTCTCAATGAGTGCCAAGGCACCTTCTGTGTCTGAATGTACACAAAGTATGTCTGCTTGAAGGGTTATGTGTTTACCTGAGACACTTGTTATGTAACCATATGTATGTAAAGTTTTTACTCTTTGCAGTACTTCTTCTTCCGTCTCTAGTAGGGCATTACTTTGAGACCTTGCTACAAGTTGCCCCTCATCTGTGTATGCTCTGTCAGCAAACACTTCGTAGAGAAGTGTAATGTTGTACTTCTGTGCTACTTGGGCATAACGTGCATTGTTTGTGTTTGAAAGTATCATGAGCTTTAGCACGGGGTCATAGGCAGCAACAGCTTTGCAAACTGTTTCAAAGAGCGACATCTCTTTCATCATCATATTGTAGAGTGCACCATGGGGTTTGACATAGGAGAGGGCTAGGGCATTCTCTTTACAAATGTCATCTAAGGCTTTACATTGCTCTTGTATAAGTGCTTTGATCTCCTCTTCAGTACAGTAGATCTCTTTACGTCCAAAACCCTCTTTGTCTTTAAAGGAGGGGTGGACACCCACTTGTACATCCTGTTCTTTTGCGAGTTTAACGGTACGTTGCATGCTCTCTGTATTGCCTGCATGGCCACCACAAGCAATGTTCGCCATGGCAATGTAAGGCATGATTTGTGCATCTAAGGCATCTAGCCCTTCCCCCATGTCACAGTTTATGGCTAAAGAGGTTTGTTTCACTCTTTGCCCTTTGGTTTAGGAGAGAGTTTTTTGACATTTTTATCATACATGTTGGCTAAAAGTAAAACGCCATCTTTGACTCTAAACTCTCCATATTTTGCTTTTTCATAGACTTTGGCGGTACCTTCTTGAAAGAAAAATGCATTGGAAGCCAACTTTACTCTTCCGTTTCTAACGCGGTAGTGAAGAAGCATTTCATTCTCTTTTAACACTTGCTTGTTGTACAAGGCTTTAAAAGTCCCTCTTCTCTGTGCATCTAAAGTAACTATGACATCACCATCAATAGCAGCTACTTTCGCCCTAAAACGTCTGCCATCTTTTTTGGGGAGCTCAGAATAAATAGTATTTGCCAAGTCATAACGCAGTGCCATATAGTCACCCTGCATGAGTGAACGTGGGTCTACGGGTGCGAGTTTTAAGTAGACTATCTTACCATCTTTTAAATGATTCTCTTTTTTATAAATAGACCAGTTGATAAGGCTTATAAGGACTACAAGTGTGAGTAAGGCTATTTTTTTAGACATATTTTTTTTAAACATCAGGAACCTCTTTTTTTGGAAGTAGAAAATGAAATACAATCCATCTTCCTAAAAGTAACACTACACCCATAAGCGCTAAGAGTAAGGACTTTTCTAACAGTGTGTTTTCTAGCCAATAATAATAGCTTGAAGCAGAAAAGAGCAGAGAGAAAATACCTAAACCTAGTAAGATTCGGTTGCTATGGTTAAAGGCTAAGAGAATGATGAGTATGCTTAAGAGTAAACCAGGGATTTCAAAGCCTAAGAGTATGAAAAGTATGGTGCTTACTAGGGCAGTCATAGCTACCTTTGAACCTTTTTGTATGTGATGAGATTTTAGTAAGGATAACACAACAAAAAGTGTCACAGCACCTTCCAGAAGTGGACTTAGATAATAAGGGAGATAAAAAGACAGCTGTGAGGCACTATAGCCTAACGAAAAAAGGCTTTCTCTTGCTAAAGAGCTGTTCTCTATGAGTATTAGTGCTAAGACTAAGCCATAGCCCAAAGCTTGTCTTTTTTTAATCTCTGAGGCAAGAGAAAATTCATGTATCCACAGGTAAGAAAGTGCAGCCATGACCAGAGGAGATGTAATCGCAGATATACCAAGGTTAGTTAGTAGCCAAGAGAGCGCTAAAACTGTAAAAAAAGCGGAAGAGAGTCGATGCAAATAATTGGGCATCACCAGTGCAAGGCTTAACTGTAATGCAAACAAAATAAACAATACAAAGCTAGTAGGTTCATGACCTATTTTTAAAAGGCCAACTAGTATTAAACTTTGTCCTGCAAAACTAATGGCTAGTCCTAAGTGTTCTATGAAGTTACTTTTCTCTTTTTTAAGTATGAAGTAGGCCAAAAATATCATGCCTGAACCTAGTACCAAGAGGGCTGTTGTATTTCTAAAAAGATCAGAAAGTCCTGCAGCCAGAAATCCTAAAATAAAAAGTGCAGCAAGCCATCCTGAAAAGGCTAACAAGACTTGCACATACCAAGGAGAGTGCTCTTCGTGTCCTGTGGAGAGTTCAGCCTCTACAAGTTGTTCTTTGGCCAATGTTTCCCATAAGTGTTTCATGCCTTTAACTCCTTATGTACGTGTTTAAGCCAGTAAGCAGAGGCTGTTCCTAAAGCTATGACAGTAAGTGCAAGCACGAAGAAAGCGCCTGCATCAAAGCCTTTGAGTAAATGTTTCGCTAAAAAGGTAATAGTCACGACAATGACAGACAAACAGCCCCATGCGAGTATGAAGAGGTCAGGTTTGATACGTTTGTAAACAAGGTATAGTCCTAGTAAATAGAGTATCCATGTTATAAAGGTAAGGAAGTCATTTTCTTTGTCAAGTATTGCCACAACTATCAACCATGTAAGCGGAAACCCTGAAGCCAATGTAAGCAGGCGGATGTACCATGCTTCTTTACTTTGACTTTTAACATAGTAACTAGAAAGTTCCCATATTATTTGTACAGAGAGGTTAAAAATAAAAAGTACCCAAAGTAAGATAGTATCAGAAGAAAATACCATCCATAAAAGACTTTGAAAATGGTCAAAATAAAATACCATTGAGAGGTTTAACAGTGTAATGACAAGTATCCACTGTGCAGGGAGTTTCGATAAAAAAGTCCAAGGTAATATCATCAAGGCCCAGAAGAAAAACAACTCCCAAGTGTCTGCACCTGTTTGGTAGGTTTGTCCAAACAAAGCAAGCAGAACCCCTAAGAAGAGTGAAGCAAGTACTAGTGAAGCAGTTGAGACAAGACTCTCTTTCTCTGTTTTGTAGTAGACAATGATGGCTGCAACAATGGCTACTTCTACCAATGCAAACTGTGCAAAACGTCCAAGTTCATTCCAATTGAAAGCAATAAGAAACATGAGTGACAAAGCCAAAGCAAGTGTACCTAGCCAAAGTAAAAGTGTATTTATGAAATCGTACCAACTGTGTTTGCTTGGTGAAATACCGGTGAGGCTTAATACTTTTTCTGTATTTTGAGGAAGGATGTTCCCCTGAATGAGTAGAGAAGATACTTTTTCTCTTGTTAATTTTTCTTCTGACATCTTTTCCCTTATTTATCTATGCTAGATTGTAGGCAAATTATGATTAAAATTTTCTATGATTTAGTATATTTAGAACTTATTGACACACCTAAACCAGGGGAGTCAGATAAAACGATTTTACTCTCATTAAAGTCTATATCTGTTTTGACGGGGTGTGAGGCTAAAAGACTCACCGCATCAAGGTCAAGCATAGTGATGATGTCTGCTTTAGCTGAAGCCACATGTACGCCTGCTGCCACAGAAATAGGACCTTCTAACATACACCCTATCATACACTTTACTCCAAACTCTTTTGAAAGGTCTGCAAGTTTAAGGGCTTGGCTAATACCTGCTGTTTTTGCTAGTTTTATGTTTACGTAGTCAATGGCTTGCATTTCTAAAAGTCTTTGTGCATCTTTTACTGAGAATATGCTTTCATCCGCAAGTAGGGGAGTTTGTACTCTCTCTTTGATGTATTTAAGACCTTCATAGTCATCTGCTGCGACAGGTTGTTCTATGAACTCCGCAATGACATTTTGTTTCTCTAGTGCAAGCAGTAAGTCTACAGACTCTTTCGCTGACCAGCCTTGGTTGGCATCAAGTCTTAGTTTAATATGTTTGTCCAAACTCTGGTGAATGGCAAGTACACGTTCTACATCTTTTTGTGGGCTGTCACCAATTTTTATTTTGAGTGTATTGTAACCCAAGTTAACAGCATTTTGTGAATCACATATCATCTTGTCTATCTCACCCATAGAAATGGTGATATCTGTGCTAAATATGGTTCTTGACCCACCTAAAAGACGGAATAGTGGGACTTTAGAAGCCTTTGCCTTTAAGTCATAGAGGGCTATTTCAAGGGCAGACTTGGCAGTAGTATTTTTTAATATTAAAGAATGTAAAAGTGCCAGTATCGTATCAAAGTCTTCTATCTCACGACCAATGAGGTGAGGGCTAATGTACTCAATACAAGCAATCATTGAACCCATCGTTTCCCCTGTAATCACAGGAGTCGGTGCACCTTCACCATAACCTAGAGAACCATCGTCACACTCAATAATAACAACAAGGTCTTCAAGGGCATCTACACGGCGTAAAGAAGTAATGAAAGGGTTTTTAAGAGGGGCTTTGAGGGTTTGGGTGCGTATGTTTGTGATTTTCATACAAATATTGTAGCAAAATTATGTAGGGTTTAGGCCTTGACTAAAAGCTAAGGCCTAAGATAAAAGAAATAAATCTTTTATTTTGTAGCGTAAATCTCTTTTTCTCTTGCAATAAGGATATCTGCTAAGAAGAAGTAAGCTTCTTTCCATGCATTAATCACGTCATCAGTTGCTGCGTCACCAAGAACGTCTTTAATCGCTTCAAGTAATGAAAGTCCAACCATTGGGTAGTGCTCTTCTTTTACTTTTGTTTTCACGTGACGTTGTGCCATACCTTCAACTGCTTTACCAAGTACATCAAGGTTGTCAATGTTTGCTGCGTACGCTGCAATAGCTGCTGCAAGTAATTTATGCTGGTTTTCAGGTGCATCAGAAAAAAGTGATTTAGTTTCTGGGTAGTTTGCAAAAAGAATTTCATACATTCTAGTTGTGATTGCTTCTCCATGCTCTTCGATAACAGGTGCAGTTGCTTTACAGATTTCTTGTGTTTTTGGTGATAATGCCATGATATATTCCTATATGTTAAATTTTAAATAGAGTGGAGTATAACGAGAGAGTAAAGAAAAAAACTTGACATATGTCAAGTTTTTCAACAAATAGCGTATATAAGAGATGTTTTAAGCGTCTTTTCCTAGGTCTTCCTCTGTCAAATCAACATGTGAAGCATCACAAAAAGGTTCTTTTTTTGTTTTTTTACAGGCACAAAAGAGGGCTTTTTTATCTTTTTCTGATGTGTAGGCTAGGGGTGTAAAAGTTGTGCCTTCATGTGAGCCATCACAAAAAGGTTGGCTTTTAGAACGTCCACAGCGACAATAGTAAACTTCTTCACCTGCTTTGAGCGTTACTTTAATAGGTTTAATACCGGCTATAATTGCTTTATCCATAATATATCCTTTATCCTAAGTCGTATTTGACACGTTTGAGGGTAGAGAAATCCTCATGTGCAAACTCTTTTCCATAAATCTCTAAAGAGGTGAGTTCGTAGTAGCTAAGTTCATTTTCTTTCACTTTTAGAGACATTTTAAATGCAGTGGTTTTTGCTTTTTCTAACATAAAGGGAGACTGCACAATACCAAAAGTTTCAGACCCCGCTGTGGCCTCCACTTCAAAAATACCTTCAGCCCCGTCTTGAGTATATTCACCTCCAGCAAGGAGAACCACCCCTCTCGGGATAGTCAGTGAATGCATGATTTTGTTTGTACCTGGTTCATAGATCCAATGGCCTATCTGATCATGGAATATGAGTCCATTTTCATTTTTACGTACAACATGGTGGTACTTGACAGCCACAAGCTGTTGCTCTTCAGCATTTTCTGTGTACCCAGCTACTGTAAAAGTAAGTTCATCAGTAAATGGGCTCTCATCATTTTGGGCTTGATTGTCTGGTGCAATATCTGTACCTTTTTGACCAATCCATTTTCCTAAGAGCTGTGCTAAAGGTCCATAGTCAATGCCATCAATTTCTTTAGCCATATTTTTTCCTTTAAATCTTTAACTAGTATAACATAAAGGGATCAACAGTAATCAGAAATATGTTACATGTTAGTAAAAGTAATCGCCGGTAAGATCCATATAGAGTTCCGTCCCGGTAGTCACAGTTCCGTAAATCCCGGGAATTCCTGAAGAGGCATTGCACCAATACAGGTTATGAAAGGGTGTGTCAGCTTTGAGTCGTGATACGGTATATTTTGGCAGCAACGCTGCCCCATAAGCATTGCCATGAGGGGAATTACAAAAGTCTTCGCTGGTGCTTGGTGAACCAATAACTTTTACAGCTATATGCTCTCTAAGATCAGGGATGTGATACTTCACTGCCAGGTCAATCAACTTTTCGGCAATGCCTTTCTTCAGAGCGAGATAATCCTGATGACTCTTATCCTCAGATTGCTTGAATGGAGCATAAGGTGCAAAAGTTGCGAGTTCAATAATATGTCCACCGTCGGGTGCGATGTGCCCGCTATCATTATTATGCATCGTGGGTGTCGACATGAAGAACCATGCGTGTTCCACATCAAGTTTTTTGCCTGCTTCCCACATCGTATTCATACCCCAGTCCAGACAATGCCAGGTATTGTGGTTGCCGAGTCCGTACTTTGCTGGGTCAAACCCGGGTTTGAGGCCTAGATAGACCATAACGCCATTGTCAGAATACTCGTATTTGAGTTTGTCCTGAGCGCGTTTCGGGAAGTGTTGCCAACCGATCATCTCTGCTGACTTTTGCGGATCCATTCCAGAGATATAGTTTCTCGCCGTGAAGGTTTTGCCTGACTCTGTGGTGACACCAGAGATACTGCCGTTGTTAGTGGAGATTGCAGTCACCCGTTCTTCGAAGTAGAGGTCACCACCGTGATCAGTTACAAATCTGGCAAGGCGCTGTATGTAATACTTGAAGTGTTTGGTGGGGGAATATGCTCCGGTGTTATAACCGCCAAGCACACCAACATAGAAGAGCAATGAGAGTTTATCTGGCGGAAGCAGCAAGTCCCCTGCTTGCGCAGTCAGGATAGTCTGTGCCTCAATGGAGACGCCGCAGGCATCGAATAGATCTTGCACAGTTGCATTTCTGTAGCGCAGCAGCGTTGGATAATAAAGTAGGCTTTTCAGCAGATAGTCCCACCAATGTATTTTTCTTGGCAGTGCTGCCATCTCTTTGGAAAGTGATTCCATTATCTTCAAGAAGGCATCGAGACCGGTAGTCTGCGGGTAAGCCTCTTCGATGTTTTTTTGCAGTTCTGCCCAGCCATACGGTATTTTTACGCGCTTACCGTCAGGCATGATCATATGATCATAGCCTGTTTTGTCAAACAGCTCGAAAGTGATGTCTTTCTCGAGACCAAGTCGCTTGAGGAATTCGTAGACTTTCCCGCCTTCGCCACAACCCCAGATATAGTGGACCTGTGCGCAAAAGTAGTAGCCGTTC
>WTAE01000025.1 GCA_013139765.1 Sulfurovum sp. | reverse complement strand
CTAAAGCATTGTCTACAAAGTCTGTCTCTAAACTTTCATCTATCTCTTTGGCTCCAGACAAAGCACGTCTCACCAAAGTTAGCGCACCATTCCCTACCCATTCATGGATGAGTGCATCGGAGTAGCTACCTTGCCCAATTTGTCCAAGCATGTAGTTCACAGCCAAAGCCAAGTCTGGTGCTGAGTTGATGAGTGTGCCATCAAGATCAAAGATGAGGAGTTTTTTATTCGTAAATTGCAATGTATCACCCTTTATAGTGTTATTGCGATTATACATTTTTTAACTAAAACATGAGCATGAACGTTAAAGTAAGTTTTATTGACGAATGTCATGTTCCATTTTTATGTGTTCATGTATACTTAACCCATGATAGTTGAAATAAAAGAAAACACAGATAAATTGAATTGGCGTGAACGTCTTAAAGTGGAACGTAAACCTCATGATTTTTTAGAAAACATAGAAAAGATACATTTTTCTATGATTGGTGACAATGACAGGGCGTACCTACAAGATGCGGGTATTTACAACCATGAGGCTGAAGAAGATATGTTCGCACTTAGGCTTCGGTTTAATGCTGGTCGTATCTCACCTACACAAATGTTAACGATTGCAAAGATTGTTAACGCACATGACTTAGACATTATTTTAACGGCACGTGCGCAAATGCAATTGCATGGTCTTGACTACGATAACATCTTAGAAGTTTGGAAAGAGATCAATGATAGTGGTATGTCAACTTGGCAAACGTTTGGGGACAATGTACGAAACATTGTGACCGATGTGTATGATGGTAGAGGGACTTACTCAGAGATAGAAGTCTACCCTTACATTGAACAGATGCAAGAATACATTTTAAATAAGCCAAAGTTTATAGGCCTACTTCCTCGGAGAGTATCAGTGGGGATTTCTGGGAACAGAGCAAACCTTAACTCTTTTTTTGCGAACGATTTGTTTTTTGCATTGGCTGAGAAAGATAATATCAAAGGATTTAATGTCTTCCTTGGCGGTAAGAACTCTGAACTCGCACAAGATGCAGATGTATTTTTAAAACCAAGTCAAGTTGTAGACTACTTCATCGCAGTTATTGAGTCTTTTCATCTTCATGGCTTTAGAGGTACAAGAGGAAAAACGAGACTCTTTCATTGGCTAGAAAAAGAGGGCATGGAAGGCATCAAAAAGAAGATAGATAAGGAACATACTTTAATTTATGAAGAAAGAGGTACCTTGTTGTTAGAAAAGTATGATAGAAGCACTTCAAAACGTTTAAAAGACAATACCTTTGTTTACGCCTATCATACAGACTTTGCACGTGTGAGTGCTGAGACCTTCATTACGCTTGCAAAGTTTGCTACGGAACACAAAGCAGAAGTACGTTTAGGTGTGAATCAGCATATGTATTTTCTAGGACTAGAAAGTGATGTGACACCTTTTGAAAATACCAATACGGTTTCAACCATTTCAGCATGTGCAGGAAGTGAACATTGTAACTTCTCTTTTTGGCATGTCAAAGATGATACCGCTTACCTTCCTTTAGAACTCATAGAAAAACACAATATCATGGTGGGATTTTCTAGCTGTGATAAAGGCTGTGGTAAACATCAGCATTGTGACATTGGCCTCATAGGTATGAAAACATCTGCCTATGGTCGTCCTGCACATGCCGCAAGGGTCTATCTTGGTGGAGAACATACTTTTGGGTTGAATGTTGCTAGGTATTTAAACATTTCTGTCCCTAAAGCAGCGCTAAACAGTTTTTTAGAAGTCATCATAAAAGAGTTTGAACACAGTAAATATGCTGAGTTTGAAGCGTTTAGTAAAGAAGTTTTGAACACCTATAGTGCTGACTTTTTATGTTTATGGTTCTTGGCTAAATTAAGTACTAAAACAGAGGTTTTTCTTCAAAAAAATGATGCACCTTTAGAGCAAGCATGTACGCAAGGAGAAAGAAACAGACTCAATGAAACCTTTTCTTCTCTTATGCCAAGTTCAGACTTTAAAGCTTCAAGTGAAATTTCTAGACTTAGCAAAAGTTTATGGAAAGTAGAAGCTAAAGTAACAGCTTAGCAAGAGTGTTTAGGTAGAGGGTCAATTTAATGACTTTCAGATAAAATACAAGTAATCTAACTTAGAAAGAACACTCATGAAGCTTATCTACCCACTTAACGTCAAAAATGAATTTGTATTTAACTCCTCTGCACGAGACTTTACCGTTGAGGAGATTCCTCTTTATGAATTTTCTGGTGAGGGTGAACACCTAGTGCTTCAAGTTCGTAAAAAAGACATGACTACATGGGAAATGCTTGATGTACTTTCAAACCATGTAGGCATTCGTAGACGTGACATGGGTTACGCAGGACTTAAAGACAAACATGCCATGACCATACAGTACATCTCTGTGCTTGGTGTGCATGAAGAGAAACTCAAAGCTTTTGAACATGAAAAGATTAAAATTCTCTCTACCGTACGTCACAACAACAAAATCCGTGTAGGGCACTTAAAAGGTAACCGTTTTAAAATTCGTCTTAAAAAAGTGCTTGGGGTACAAAAAGACAAACTTGACTCCGTACTCAAATGGATAAAAAACAATGGTGTACCCAACTACTTTGGGAACCAACGTTTTGGTAATGACGGAGACAATTGGGTAGATGGTAAAAAACTCATAGATGGCACACTCAAAATGCGTGACCGTAAAACCAGAGAGTTTTTAATGGGTTCTTACCAGTCGTACCTTTTTAACAATTGGCTCAGTAAACGTATGGAGCTAAACCATTTACTTGAGAGTTTTTCAGAAGCAGACACAGAGCAAGTGATGAAACTTCCAGAGGGCTCACTTAAAGGCACAAAAAGCCAGCCAAACTTTTTTAAACTTGTTGAGGGTGACACCATGATGCATTACCCTTATGGACGTGTGTTTAATGTAGAAGACTTAGAAGAAGAAGCCAGACGTTTTGAAACCAAAGACATTGCACCTGCAGGCTTGCTTCCTGGTAAGAAGTCTAAGCTTTCTACGGGTACAGCAGGACTTATAGAGGCGGAGTTTGTAGAAGAGATGGCACTTAACGGTGCCAGACGTTATGCATGGATACAAGTGACTGAGGTTACTAAAAATTATGTGGAAGATAAAGCACATTATGAACTTTCATTTGTTTTGCCAAAGGGCTCATATGCCACGAATGTTTTAGATGTACTTAG
>WTAE01000104.1 GCA_013139765.1 Sulfurovum sp. | reverse complement strand
ATTGGTGCAATGCCTTACCTCTTTAAAGAGTTACAATTCCCTATCTATGCAACACCACTTGCACTTGCAATGATAGAAAACAAATTTAACGAACATGGCCTTAGCCAACACACAAAATACTTTAACTTTGTAACCATAAGAACACAGTATGACATTGGAGACATGAAAATTGAGTGGTTACACAATACCCACTCTATTATTGATGCATGTTCATTGGCTATTGAGACAGAAGCAGGAACTATCATCCACACGGCTGACTTTAAAGTAGACCACACACCTGTAGATAACTACACAATGGATTTACACCGCTATGCGTATTATGGAGCAAAAGGGGTGCTTTGTCTCTTCTCTGACTCAACAAACTCACACAACCCAGGTGCAACAAAGTCTGAAAAAGTAGTTGGAAAAACATTTGATACACTTTTTGACCTTGCCAAAGGAAGAGTGATTATGTCTACTTTCTCATCAAACGTTCACCGTATTTTCCAAGCCATGGAAAGAGGTGTAAAACATGGTAGAAAAATTTGTGTTATTGGACGTTCAATGGAGCGTAACATTGAGACAAACAGAGCTTTAGGTTTTGTAGACATCGAAGACAAACACTTCATTGAAGTGCATGAAGTACCAAAGTACTCTGACCATGAAATCTTGGTTGTAACCACTGGTTCACAAGGTGAAACTATGGCTGCGCTAAACCGTATGGCAACCGATGAGCACAGACACATTAAACTTAAACCTTCAGATACAGTTATCATTTCTGCATCTGCCATTCCAGGGAATGAAGGTTCAGTTTCTGGCCTTATGAACAAACTTGTAAAAGCCGGTGTTACCGTACGTTATAAAGAGTTTGCAGACATTCACGTTTCAGGTCACGCAGCACAAGAAGAGCAAAAACTCATCTTAAGACTCGTTCAACCTAAATTCTTCTTACCTGTACATGGTGAGTACAACCATATTGCAAAACATGCAAGAACAGCGGTTGAGTGTGGGGTAGATGAGAGAAACATTTTATTGATGTCTGATGGGGATCAAATTGAGCTTACAACAAAGTACCTCAAAAAAGTAAAAACAGTGAAGTCTGGTAAAACATATATTGACAACCAAAACAATATGACCATTGAAAATGACGTAGTACTTGACAGACAAAAACTTGCTGAAGACGGTATTATCAACGTTGTGGCACAGATTTCTCAGTCAAACCAAAAAGTTGTGGGTAAAGTAGTCATTACAACCCATGGTCTTATTGCAGAAAAAGAGCTTCATAAGTTCCAAAAAGAGATTGAAGTGATGATAGAAACACTTCTTCTTAATATGAAACCAGAAGCACTTAAAAACCATAAAGACATTGAAAATGACATTAGACAAAGTATTAGAAAACATGTGATTCGTACGAAAAAGAGATACCCACTAATTATCCCTACTATTTTCATCGTATAATCTTCATCTTGTCGGGGCAAAAGCAGTAAAAGCCTACCCCCGACCTTCAGATATCACTCCTCTAATAATATGTTATAATCTTACAACCCAATCAAAAAGTAGCCTTATGGATCTCATTAAAATTGCACAAGAAACATTTCACATCGAAGCAGATGCCTTAAATAAAGCTGCTGCACGTTTAGACGATAATTTTCTTGCTGCAATTGAGCTCATTTTGCAGACCAAAGGAAAATTGATTATTACAGGTGTAGGAAAATCTGGCCTTGTGGGTGCCAAAATGGCTGCCACATTTGCCAGTACCGGTACTTCTTCCTTTTTTCTACACCCCACAGAAGCCCTGCATGGTGACTTAGGCATGATAGGAAAAGATGATACCCTACTGGCCATTAGTAGCTCTGGGGAGAGTGAAGAGTTGACCAAAATTCTTCCGCATATTAAACGTTTTGAGATTCCACTCATTGGACTCACTTCCAATGCAAACTCTTCTCTTGGGAAATATGCAGATGTTTTTTTAGATATTTCAGTGGAAAAAGAGGCGTGTCCTTTGGGTATTGCACCCACCACCTCCACCACCCTCACCATGGCTTTGGGTGATGCAATGGCCGTGGCACTGATGGAGAAACGTGGTTTTAAAGAAGAAGACTTTGCCTCTTTTCATCCAGGTGGTTCTTTAGGTAAAAAACTTTTTGTAAAAATTAAAGACTTAATGAAAACAAAAAACTTACCTATTATCGACACAAAAGCAACACTCAAAGCAGCAGTGGTAGCCATGAGTGAAGGCAAATTAGGCACCGTACTCATCGTAGATGAAAAAGAACATTTTGTTGCCTTACTTAGTGATGGTGACTTAAGGCGTGCCTTAATGCAAAATGACTTTTCTTTGGAACATTTGGCCTTAGACTATGCCAGTCAAAATCCTAAAGTCTACCACAACACAGCACTCTTGGCTTCTGAAGCTTTAGAGATTATAGAAAACGACCGTATCCAACTTTTACCCCTTGTCTCGGAAGAGGGGTCAATTTTAGGGGTACTACACATACATGACCTGATTAATGCAGGCATAAAAAGCAAATAATGAAAACAATAAATACGACTAGTCGGATGAGCCATCTGTTGAAGATGACACAGCGTCAGCGTAGTATACGAAGCTTTGCTTTGTATACGTTATAAGGATAGAACACATGAGATTAAACAAATACATTGCACACAACACAAAATACTCAAGAAGAGAAGCAGACAGACTCATAGAAGCAGGAGAAGTCACGCTTGACAAAAGAGCACTCAAAGAGTTTGGCTATGAAGTAGAAGAAGATGACCACATTTACGTCAAAGGTAAAGCAGTCAAAGTCACTTCAGAACTGACCATTATTGCCTACAATAAACCAAAAGGGGTACTCGTCACCAAAAAAGATGACAGAGGACGTGCCACCATTTACCATAAACTCCCAGGTAAATTTAGACACTTTACCCCTGTAGGTAGACTTGACTATGCATCAGAAGGTCTATTGCTCTTGAGTGATGACGTCGAAGTAGCAACGGCACTTATGGAGAGTGGTTTAGACAGAACCTATAACCTCAAGATTGACAAGCCAGTCACCACTGCAATGATGGATGCCATGAAAGAGGGCCTAGTGCTTGATGACGCCCGCGCGGGTGCCCATGAAAAGTCCAAAATCTACGGTATGGAGTTTGCTCCGTTTGCACACTTTGAAGTGCGTTCAGAAGGAAAAAACTTTTCCAAACTCCGTGTAACCATTAAAGAAGGTAAAAACAGAGAGCTAAGACGTTTCTTTGCACACTTTGATGC
>WTAE01000034.1 GCA_013139765.1 Sulfurovum sp. | reverse complement strand
GTTATTTTTGGAATTTTACAAAATCTCATTGCTTTTAAAGATTACAACCGCTATAATTCTGACGCGAAAGTCGTCATGCAAACGAAAGATTTTCAATAACCAGGGTTCTTAGCTCAGCTGGTTAGAGAACTCGGCTCATAACCGAGTGGTCAGGGGTTCGAGTCCCCGAGGACCCACCACCTACTTTAAAGCCTACACGGCACTTCAAAGCATTTACTATTATTAGGTTACGTTCTAGGTGACGTCATTTAACTTATCCTACATCAAATAACACTATACAGAACCGATACTATTGACTTACTTTCTATCAGTAAAAACAAACTTATGTTAAATCATAAGTTTTTTACTCTAAATATGTATTCCATCAAAGAAAACATGTTAGACTATAAGCTTAAGAATGAAGGGGAAGAGATGAAAATAAATATCTTAAAAAATATAATCAGCAGTTTGGCTGCACTTAGTATGTTGAGTGTCATTGTGTCAGCAGAAGATGTTTCGGAAAAACCAACGGGGATTTTACCTCTAGCCGACTACTCAGGTGACTTGTCAGCACGTTTATACCTTTTAGGTGAGCTTGGTGGAAAGCGTTCTGAGTGGGCAGATAATGGTTTTTCTTTTGATATCGATTTTAACCAGTATTACCAAGGTGTTGTAGACGGTGGCATAGATACAGGGTCTGAGTATGGTGGCACTATCAATTATAATGTAAGTGTTGACTTTGATCGTATGGGACTAATACCGGGTGGTTTGCTCAAGTTACGTGCGGTGTCACGTTATGGGAAATCAGTCAATGGCAGTTCTGGTGCGCTTATTGCAGTTAACACAGATGCAACACATCCTTTTACCAGCCCAGCAGATGAGGATGTTTCTCTTTGGCTACCCTCAATCACTTATACGCAATTTTTCAGTCATGCTTTTGGTGTGAGTATCGGAAAAATGGATATGTATGGTTCAACTAATGAGTTTACAGGTGGAGAAGGGCGGTCACAGTGGTGGAATCAGAACTTAAACATGCCTATATCCCCAGCATTGGTCATTCCTTACAGTGTTCTAGGTGCTGCGGCTTTTTATGTACCCCAGCCAAATATGATTATTACAGGGTTGGTATGTACCAGTAATGATACTTCAAACAGTTCAGGGTTCCATGAGTTGAATGACGGACTCACTGCATTAATTTCTTTGGAGTATAAATATAAATTTAACGACCTTCCTGGTGGTTTTACACTCATGCCTGGTTATGGTTGGAACAATGAATTTAATGTCATTAATGGTCGTATAAATATTGATGAGGGTGAATTAGTACCCTCTACGCAAAGTGACACTTGGTTTTTTTCTGCTGATATATGGCAATACTTATGGGTTGAAGAGGGTGCAGACCAAGCTATCAACACAACGGACGGACGCCAAGACTTACAAGGTGTGGGATTCTTTTCACGTATACAGACGGCAGATGCTGACAACCACCCCACTGACTTTTTCTTCAGTGTTGGTCTTAATGCTAAAGGACTTATACCCAAGCGAGATAATGATGCTATGGGTATTGCATACAGCTACAATAGCATGAACAAAGGGCGTTTCCTTGAGTTTGTTGGGATTGAAGATTCATCATCTGTTTGGGAGTTGTTTTACAACTTTGAACTGACACCAGCTGTACATTTGACACTAGATGCCCAATTGTCTGACTCAGCACTACCGAACGTAGAAACAGCAACCATCCTAGGTACATCTCTTCAAATGCGTTTTTAACATTCTCTACACTCTTGTTCCCATCGTTCCGATGGGAATATATTTAACTTCTTTTCTTATAAATCCTACAATATAAAGTAACAAATTCCTTTATGCATTCCCATTCTGGAGAGTGGGAACGAGTAACCTCATACATCTATTATAGTAAATCCCAAATAAAATGTTGCAATGTCACCAAAATTATGCTAGTATCGGAAAAAATTTGTATGCTTACAATAAAGGAACAAAATGACAAGTGGAAAAGTATTATCTTTATATATGACAATGCCTGACATGATACGTGCTGGTCACCGCATGAGAGTTGAAGACATGGACGTTGATGAAAGTGGAATTATGGGTAGTCGAGACTATGAAAATGGTTCTGATCGTAACTTAGTGGTAGTTTCAAAAAAGAGTTATGACATCATTGAAGAAGCGGAACTTGTACTTGAAGAGGGTGTATTGATGGAAGACATTTATGTTGACATCGATCTTTACCACCTTAAAAAGGGTTCAGTCGTCGAGATAGGTGATGTACTTTTTGAAGTGGTTGGACTTTGTGAAGATTACCGTTACCTCTATGCCTTTGCACCTGAGTTACCTGAACTTCTAGAAGGAAACCGTGGTCTGTTTGTTACACAAATGGATTCTGGTAACATTACCGTTGGAAATGAAGTTAACATTTTAAAAGAAGCCTAAGATGAAAAAAGTAGGTTTAGCCATAGATTATAGCGATATCTGTAGAGATTACAATACCGCATATCTAGATAGAGATAATCTCGACCCTGCAACTAAAAAGTGTATGAAACAAGTGCTTACATGGAGTAAAACATTTTTAACGGAGCTTTTAGAAGAATTTGAAGTTAACTTATATAATTTGAGCTCTACTGTAGCAGTGAAAATTGATGATGTTTCTTCAAAAAGGTTTCTTTTTTACTCTCTAGAAAAAGAGATAACCCTACAAAGCTTTGTGATGCAAAAAGAGTTTGTGCAATATGACTCTTTAAGTGCTTGGGAAGCAGAAAGCAATGAAACAATCCTTGTGCAAAATGATGAGGATGGCGGATGCATCTCTTTCTTTTTTAATGAAAACTCTCCTGTTTCACCATGGATAAAAGAAAAACTCAAAGACTTCACTTTAGATGAAGTGCCTTTTGAAGCCATCAGGTAAAGTATCGTTTTTTATCTTAAACTCTTTGTATTAAAAAGTAGAAATAGACCTAAGCCAAAGGCCGAAACCATGATGATGGAAGCACCTGAAGTTAGGTTATACGTGTATGATAACCAGAGTCCAAGTAGGGTAAAGATAGTGGCAATAATACCAGAGTAGAACATCATTGAAAAGAGTGACCTAGAAAGCTTTTCTGCAATGTAGACAGGGATGGTAAGCATAGCTATGACCAAGATAAGCCCCACTACTTTAATGGCTACCACAACCGTCAGTGCAGAGAGTATGAGAATGAGTGTATAGAAAAATGTGACATTCACACCACGTAAGCGTGCATACTCAGAGTCATACGAGACAGCCAATATGTCACGGTACCAAAACACCACTACAAAGACAATAAGCACTAAAAGCCCAGACATAAAGTACAAGTCCTCCGATGATACTGCCAAAATGGAACCAAAAAGGTAAGACATAAGGTCTACGTTATAGCCTGGCGTGAGGTCAACAAAAATGACCCCAATAGCCATACCTACCGCCCAAATAAGCCCAATGAAGGTATCCATACGGTGTCGTTTTTTGAGTGTCAGTACGGCAATGAGTAGGGCAGCACCTACTGCAAACATGGACGCACCTAAAAAGATAGGTAGACCAAAGTAGACAGCAAGGCCAATACCACCATAAGAGGTATGGGCGATGCCTCCTGCTAAGAAGACCATACGGTTCACGACTATGAGGGAACCAATGATACCCGCTGCGAAAGAGACAAGTATACCTGCAAGTAGGGCATGTTGCATAAATTCAAACTGTAATGCTTCTATCATGGTTTGAGCCTCCATTTTGGACTTTCATCTTCACAGGTGTTACAGTTGTCAGACCCTAACATTTCTAAAAGTTCAATCTCACAGAAGTGTGCATCGTTCCCATGGGTATGGAAAGTTGAGCCCTTGTCTGAAATGTCATGGTAGGAGAGGTTTTTGTTCACGTGTGCTGCTTTGTTGGCATACTCTAAAATGACTGAGATGTCATGACTTACCACAATCACAGTAATGTGTTCATTGAGCGTTTTAAGAAGTTCATAAATTTCACGTTGTCCTGTGATGTCTATGCTTGAAGTAGGTTCGTCAAGTATGAGTATTTGTGGGTGTGCACACAGTGCGCGTGCTATCATCACTCTTTGTCTTTGACCGCCAGAGAGTGAGCCTATTTTGGTGTCTGCATAGTCAGCCATGCCTACTTGGGCCAAAGCACCTTTGGCACACATCACTTCATCTTTACCATAACCAAAAAGAGGACGTTTACCATCTACATGTCCCATCATGACTACTTCAATGACTTTGATGGGAAAGTCTGTGTTGACATTCGTATTTTGCGGTACGTAGCCTAACTGTGTCAAACTCTCTTTCGGCTTTTTACCTAAAACTTTTATCTGCCCCTCTTTGGCATGTTCTATGCCTAAGATGAGTTTGAGTAGGGTAGACTTACCCCCACCATTGGGCCCAATAATGGCTAGGAAATCTTTTTCATCAACAGAAAGGTTGATGTTTTCTAGTACCTGTTCTTTCTCATAGGCAAAAGAGAGGTTTTCTATAGCAATAACTGACATCTATTCTTTTCCTGCGATGCTTTTAGCAATGTGTATGAGGTTTTCTGACCAGTTTTTGGCCATTGGGCTTATTTTGATGACAGGGATGTTCAGTTCTTTTGCAATAATCTTCGCGGAAGCATCGGAAAATTCTGGTTGCGTAAAAATAGCAGAAACTTTTTCTTCTTTTGCTTCTTGAAGCAAGTGAACAAGTTCTCTTGGTTTAGGACTTTTCCCTTCTACTTCCACAGCGACTTGCTCCAAACCATAGGCTTTAGCAAAGTATCCCCATGAAGGGTGAAAGACCATGAAGGTACGTGAACCTTTGTACGTAGAGAAAATCTCTTTTATCTGAGCATCTGTCTTTGCAACTTTATTTAAAAATGTTTCAAGATTCTTTTTATAGTAGGGGAGGTTTTTAGGGTCTCGTTTGCTGAGTGCATCAAAAATGTTTTGGGCGATGATGGCCACATTTTTAGGTGCAGTCCAAATGTGTGGGTCTTTACCTGAATGTTCTTCATGTCCATTATGGGCACCATGATCATGCCCCTCATGATGGGATGAAGCCATGTCGATGCTGCTTACATTTTCATTGAGATGTGTGACTGTCATTTTTGGATTGAGAGAAGTAAACTTTGGAAGCCATACATTTTCAAACTCTACGCCAATAGCAAAATAGAGGTCTGCTTTTGCCACAGAAAGCATCTGTGAAGGTTTCGGTTCATAGCTATGTGGAGAGTCACCAGCTTGTACCATGAGTGTTGTGTTAACATACTCCCCACCAATGGCTTTTACAAAAGTTTGTACGGGTACAATGCTGACTATAGCATTGATATTAGAAAATATATAGGTGTTTAATAAGAGGAATAATAGAATGATTTTTTTCATAAGTAGATTATATCTAAAATAATGAAAACTAATCCAAGCGATAATCTTTTTCCCAGAAAAAATCTATCCATTCATCTGTTTCATAAAGAGCAAAATCTGGCTGTATGACAGCCGTCTTTTTATAATAAATAGATGCCACTTTAAATTCAACATTAGGAAAGTGATGTTTTAAGGTCTTGAGTACCTCTTTGGCGGTTTGTCCTGAGTCCACAATGTCATCAAGAATGAGAACTCTCTTAGCCTTACCTAGTTCAGGGATATTGAAAATTTCACACACTTTGCCTTTTTCCTTTCCCTCATACAGAATGGAGTTGATGCTCATGAGTTGACGGTTGTTTGTAGCAGAAGCATAGGCATGTGCCAGTGTCCATCCACCTCTAGCAATACCAATGATGGTATCGGGTTTGTAGTCTGCTGTCTTGCTCACCAGTTGTTTGACATCTTTTACAAATTGTTCATAACCATAATTGACCATTGTGTCTCCTAGACAAATAAAATAAGTGAAGAGAATAGGGTAAGAAAAAGAAGCTCAATGTTTAAGTCTTTTAATTCTCTTTTTGTTACTTGAATAATAACATAATTCACCATCTACTCTCTTAGCTTATAGTCCAGATAAGATACAATAGCCTATGAAATTATTTTTATATTTACTAAATATCCTTGCCATAGCTATTACAATTACTTTAGGGTTAGACAAAGGATTGTTTACATTGGCATTTTTTGCCGCTTCCCCTTATATGATGAGCTTTTTTTTAGTTAAAATAGCTAAAGATACTAGCGCCAGTGTGACAGCCAAGGTCCTGACAGTGTTTATTGTCTCTGTGGGTTTGTATTTTCTTTTAGACAGTACGTATATGGAGAGAAATTTAGGCTATAAGTTTTCTTATCTATTTATACCTATTTGGCAGTGGACGATGTTGCTTGTGGCAGGTGCAGTAGTGCATTTGAGTAATAGTGAACCCTCTAATTAACCTAATCAAAAAAAGTGTAAAAATCTTTCATCTCTTTTTGGGCTTCTTTAATCTCTATGGATTCAAAGGTTACAGTAGCACCTATGGGCGCTTGTGCTAAAGCAAAACAGTCTTTGGCTAAAACCGTACCAACGTTTTCATAACCCCCTATGCTTTGTCTCTCTTTGAGTAAAATGATGGGTTGTCCATCGGGAGGGACTTGCAGGGCACCAAAAGCTATGCCTTCAGAAATGATGCCTCCTTCTTTAACGCTTAACGCTTTGCCTTGGAGTTTGTAACCCATGGCACTTATGTTTTGGCTGAGGGTATAGCTTTGGGAAAGAATTTCCTCTGAGGCATTATTATGAAGTGAAATCCTCAGTTTTACGTTTTGTGCATAAAGAGGGATGTAGGGCTTAGGTACCCTGCGTAAGTC
>WTAE01000136.1 GCA_013139765.1 Sulfurovum sp. | reverse complement strand
CACTTCATGGAAACATTCGTAGAAAACCCTCAGTCACAATTGGCGGGAACTTCTATGCCTAGAGTAGGACTCTCTGCAGAGGGTTATGAAAAAGTGAAAGCTTACATGGTAGAAGCGGGTGACCCTTCTAAAGCAAAAAGAGAAAAAGTGGGGCCTTGGGTGATTGGGTTCTTCGTGATTTTCACCATCCTGGCGTATCTATGGAAAAAAGAAAAATGGAGAGGCTTACACTAGTTTTTACTAGCTAGTACGGCATCTTTGAAGGAGTTTGTTCAGTCACTTACTGGACGTAAGCTCCTTCGCAACAACCTTCAAATCTACCGTACTTTCTAGCAAAAATACTTATATTTATTTTACTTATTTTAAGTGAGTGACTCAGTCATGTACTGTGAGTACACTCCTTCGTCACAACCCTCAAATCTACCGTACAATACGGTAAAAATCTTCCCAGTAATTTTTTCTTATCTGAAGTCATTTCTTTAGTCACTTTCTAGCAAAAATATACACCTATTTAGGGCACTTACTTTTATCTGATTTTTATCTTCTTTTAGGTACCCTAAGAAAAATTAACTATCAATTATAAAAAATTAACGATTGGATTATGAATGCTTATAGATGGACATGGCCGAACGGTCGATTATCTTCGTATCTCTGTGACGGAAAGATGTAACTTTCGTTGTCAGTATTGTATGCCAGAAAAACCTTTTTCATGGGTACCAAAAGAGAACTTACTCTCTTTTGAAGAACTATTTTTATTTGTTAAAGTAGCCATTGATGGTGGCGTTACCAAAATAAGACTGACAGGTGGAGAACCACTTTTACGTGAAGATTTAGACAAATTTATTGAAATGATTGATGCCTATAAACCAGGTCTTGACTTGGCGCTTACGACCAATGGTTTTTTACTGCCTGAAGCAGCACAAAGACTGAAAGATGCAGGGTTAAAACGTTTAAATATTTCTCTTGATTCACTCAAAGCAGATGTGGCTGCAAAAATAGCAGGAAAAGATGTACTTGGAAAAGTATTTGAAGGGATTGATAAAGCCTTAGAAGTAGGGCTTAAGGTCAAAATAAACATGGTACCACTCAAAGGTATCAACGATAATGAGATTTTAGACATCATGGAGTATTGTGCTGCACGTGATATGAAAGTACGTTTTATAGAATACATGGAAAATGCACATGCAGACCAAGCACTAAAAGGTATGCATGGGAAAGAGATACTTGAGAAAGTGAAAGAAAAGTATCATATTAAAGCACTAGGTCGCGAGGGTGCAAGTCCTTCGTTTAACTACCTTATTCAAGAGACAGGGTATGAGTTTGGTTTGATTGATCCACATAAACATGACTTTTGTGAAAACTGTAACCGTATTCGTTTAACAGCGGAGGGTAACCTCATTCCTTGTCTTTACTTTGATGAAGCCTTAAGTATTGCAGAAGCAGTAAAAAAGGGTGATGTACAAGCAGCAGCAGATGTCTTGGCTGAAGTGCTTAAAGACAAACCAAAAGAGAACCGTTGGACAGAAGAAGAACTTGAAGACAGAGAGATCTCTAAACGTGCATTTTACGAGACGGGTGGATAATGTTCTACCTTACTGAGCAGTTTTTTTCCATACAGGGTGAAGGGAAGTATGCGGGTGAGCCTTCTTACTTTTTACGCACGGGTGGATGTAATTTAAATTGTCCAGGTTTTGGTGCAGAGTATGTGGTAGATGGTGAAGTTCGTTTAGGCTGTGACACTTTTTTTGCTGTAGATTCTGCCTATGCAAAGTCTTGGATCAAAGTAGATGATGCACAAAAACTCATTACAACTTTGGAAGATGAATTTCAAAACATTGGCTACGACCCACATATGGTGATTACCGGTGGTGAACCACTTATGTACCACAGTGATGAAACATTTTATGCGGTGCTTTCTTGGCTAGTCTCAAGGGGTATTAGGGTGACATTTGAAACCAATGGTACCATAGAGATAGACTTTGAAAAATACCCTGCCTATAAGGCCTGTACTTTTGCACTTTCACTTAAGCTCAAAAACTCAGGAGAACCTGAGACAAAACGTATACAAAAACAAGCCCTACTTAACATACAAAACTTTGCCCAAGAAGCTTTTTTGAAGTTCACCATTGATGCGGAACTTGTCAAAACATCTGCCTTAGAAGAGATCAATGAAATAAGAGACCTTTTGCCTAAGTTAGCCGTTTATTGTATGCCTGTAGGAGAGAGTCGTGATACCATTTGGAAAAATGACAAAGCGGTCTTTGAATTTTGTATGAAGCATAATTTTCGCTATAGTGACAGACTACACATCCGTGTGTTCGATACCACCCAAGGGGTCTAAATGTTAATCCGTAAACTCTTTAAATTTGAAAATGCACATATTGTACGTGATTGTACGACCCAACGTTGTTCAGAAAACATCCATGGGCACTCGTATAAAGTAGAAGTACTTTTAGAGTCTAACTACTTGGACGATGGGCAGATGGTGTATGACTTTGGTTTAACCAAACGTTACATTAAAGAGTTGATTGACTCTTTTGACCATGGTATTACGCTTTGGTCAAAAGATGATGCGGCATACTTGGCAGCCATGAAACAACACAGCAAACGCTGGGTAGAACTACCCGTTTCTCCCTCTGCAGAACAGTTTTCAAGAGTAATTTACCTGATGGTAGAACGTGTCTTGGCTTGTACGGTAATGAAAAATGGTGAGAGAGATGTAAAACTTCATAGCATCATTGTGCATGAGA
>WTAE01000228.1 GCA_013139765.1 Sulfurovum sp. | reverse complement strand
TTACTCTGTGGCGGAAACGGTTTAATTGCCTTGTTTTGAATCCTAAGAACTTTTCTGAGTTGTCTAATGCAATATTGGTATCATTAAAATGATTATTCTCACATTCCAAACAGCTATATTCAATTATTTGAGATTGGTCATATATGATAATTTCTGTGTGCCCACAACTACAACTATAAGCATTAATCTTATAATTTGTTTCAATTTTGTCACTAAAAAGATGTTTTTCTTTATCAAAATCAACAGTCAGTACCCATGAAAAAGAAATATAATTTGAAATCTGCATATTCATATCAAATAAACCCCATCTTATTTGATGAATCATTTTCTTTTACCAAAACCTCTTCTTCTAGTCTTTCTAAAAATATCTCAGCACTTTTTAATGGTCTAAACCTACTCTGACGTCTCACTGCTGCAAAGTCACCTGGAGCTAGTTTGGTTAATGATTGAACTTTCTTTTTTGTTTGTTCTTTATCTGATATATCTATCTTCAATACTTTACACTCATCCACAAAAAGCTTCCAAGCCTGTTTTGGTTTCAAGTAGCCAAACTCCAGTTTCATATCAAAACGTCTCAAGCTTGCCTGATCTAACCCTGACATAAGGTTAGTCGTAGCAATGAAGATTCCATCAAAGTTTTCCATCTGTACCAGCATTTCATTTACCTGTGTCACCTCCCAAGAGTTTTTGGCGCCTCTTCTATCTTGCAGAAAGCTATCTACTTCATCAAAAACTAATACCGCACCCTCTTCTTTCGCTTCTCTAAAAGCATTGGCTATATTTTGTTCTGTACCTCCCACCCACATAGATATAAGATCACTACCTTTTTTAAGTACAAAAGGCTTATTTGTATACTGTGCAATCCATTTCCCAAAGGCACTTTTACCAGTACCAGGAACACCATAAAGGCAGATGCGTGCATTTGGATGTGCTTTTATACCTTGTGCCAACGCTTTAAGATCTGTATCTGTATTGATGTATGAGGGGTCATAGGACTCAGGCAATGCTTCTTCCGTAGTATTCTGTATCTTCGGATAGCCTTGAGCCTTTAAAGTGTTGTTTAGTATGTTTTCAAAGGCTTTGTCTTTTTCTGTACTACTGTCTTCTATACTATTGACCACTTTAGCAGCTCTTGTTACCAACGCAGGTGCTATCGCTTCATTTTTAGCAATCTTCTCTATAGATTTCTCGCTCAACATCTCAGCACAATCTTTTTCAATGATCTCTTTTCGTTTTTCTTTTGGTGGTATAGGAATCTCTATACTCATATCAAAACGTCTGATGATTGCAGGATCCATGGAATGTATGTCATTAGTTATCCAGATTGCAGGGATGTTATTGGTTTCTAGTATACGATTCATCCAACCCTTGTTACTCTGTTTTGGAGGCGCAAAGAAAGAAAAACTATTATCATTTCCCACCACATCTTCTATTTCATCAAACATGATGAGTACATTACTGTTAGAAAAAAAACTCTGTGCTACTTTATAGGCCTTTAAACGTTTATCGCCAGAGATAGGTTCATCATTTTCATCTGCATAACTCACTTCATAAATCTCTTTATCAAGCTCTTGTGCTATTGCTTTAGTGAGCTCTGTCTTTCCTGTCCCTGGCTTACCATAAAAGAGAATATTTACACCACTTTTCTGTTCTACAATAGTATTATCCAAATAGGGAATTAATAATTCCATGTCCGTTTTCAAATGTTTAAAGTCAGCTACAGTCAATTCTGCCGTTGTACATTTTCTAACAGAATCTTTAATCATCTCTTCTATGTCACCATCAAGGTTCATCATTTTATCTGCAAAATCACTAGAAAGAATATCTAGCTTGCGTAAAAAAGAATATGCACCCTCTCTATCTACTGTGACAAGTCCAGACTGAGCCAGCTTCCCCTGTGGTGCAAGTGCAGTTTTGATTTTGGAAGATTTATGATCCAACAATACACTTAAAATAGTTACCATTCTATCGGTAGATAAATCATTAAGCATTCTTGTTGCTCCATCCATCATATCAATATACTTTAGATAGATAGTAAAAATTAAAATATCTTTCTCAACCTTTGTAATGGATATAAGCTTCATCACTTTTTTAATATTTTTCTTGAGTGTTTTCGGGAATTTTAATTTTTTACCTGATTCTAATACCTCTAATCGATTTTGCAAAATCTTAAATATCTCTTTTTTGTCTTTTTCTTCATATTCATCTACAAATTTATCTAGACCCAAGAAATAAGCAAGTTCATCATCGGTAAATCCTCTCATACTACTCATAAATTCACGATGTCCATTAAGGTCTAGAAGTATTTTAAGTATCCAAAGTTCTACAATATCTTTAGATTGCTTGTTTATAGAGAGTGACTGGTTTTTTCTTCTGCGCATAGGTATCCTTTTATGTGTCTATCATGTTTAAAGTATAGTGTTGAATCTGGACGATAAATGTCTTCTATTATGAGACGAAGTTAAAGTTTACGAAGGTAAATTCATCTCCTCTTTTAATGCTCATTTGTGAACCTTCTTCTACAATCGAACTCTCTCTAATATCAGCTTCCAAGGCTTCATCATCCATCTCTTTAACATCATCGTTCAAGAAGACAATACTCTCAACCTTAATGCCTTCCCATGTCCATTTTTGATAGACAATATCTAATTCTCCCCATTTCATTGGAGAACTCATCAGTATTTTTGTATCAGCCTCTACAGGTATATTTTCAAATTTATTATTCATTATTTCACTCCTTCTATTTTTTTGTGTTTAATGCCTTTGCCTAAGTCGTCATACTTTAAAAATGTCATAAGATCTACTTGCATCTCCAGGCTTAACACCTCCCATATAGCTTTTTTCTTGTTGTGACGTTTAAGATCTTTAAATTTGTGTTTGTCTATATCTCTTATAAGATAGTGATACCTTACAAGCTGTTTTGTATAATCACTTACAAAGCTCCAGTTTTTAATTACTTGATAACTCTTCTCTTCGTGGTCAGTAAAGCTGTATTCATTCAAAACAATATCTTCTTCTTTTTGATACGCAACCAGTGGCTTACCCACATCATGTAAAAATGCTGCCGGTAACATTTTAAGGTCACCGTTTATAAGCGTATAATAAACCACTTGCATAGTATGCAAAAAGACACCATGTCTGTGATACTTGTTTTGTTTCCAAAGAAGCGTTTTGAAAAAAGGTTTTGTAAATAGTCTATTGGTTTGTATCATCGTCATCCTTTATTTATAATTAAGTATATCGAGGTCATGGACAGCTTTATGTCTGCTTTTTATTTTTACTGTATAAAATGATTATTCTCCTACTATGGTTGTTATGTGAGAAGGCATTGAGTGTCACTTTTGAAGCATCTAATTACTTAATAAGTTGAAGAAACTCTTCATCTTTCAAATCTTCATACGCTTGCATATCCATCTCTTTTACTATCTCCATAGCTTCGTCATAAAAATATACTGTGCCTGCTAACATTTTGTCTTCTTCTGAATTCTTGCCAAATGAGCTGTTAGTCTGCAAAGGGAAAGAATATCTCCAGAAGAGGTGTCTTTTTCAGTTTTAAAAGTACAATATTTGGGTCTAAGTTCACAGCACTGGAAATAACGTAATTTAAAACGATATTTGAGATGAGAGATATTAAACGCAATCTCCTCTTTTTTCTTCCGTATCGGTGTGTAAAGCTTTTGATACGCCTGACTATTAATCTCGGTCAATCGTAAACGTTTTTTTAAAAGTAGTTTCTCTTCTCTAAGCATCTCCAATTTCAAAGCATACTTTTTATCTATCGCCTCATTAAAAAGTGTGACCTTTAATGTATACTCTGCAATTTTCTCTTGATTAAAATAGCTATAGAGTATTTTCCTTACTGCCAGAGGGTAGACATTTATACTCTTATCGTATACCTTATTCTGATTTTCTTCTATGTAACTATACTGTCTGTCATTTGCTTGTTTAGCATAGATCATCATTCCAGCTATACCCTGTATTTGTTTTACTTCACCACCACATTCAAGTACTTTTGGTTTTAAAAGTTTCACATCATAAAAAACAGATGTCATATCCCTTATAGATTGACTGAATGGCAGATCAGAGTAAGTCACGCTTGCTTCAAAATCTATATGGTCATAGTTAAATCGTAACTCTTTTGTATGTATCATATTTCACCTCCAATATTGAGGCAATAAAACAGTTAATTAGTAATGGATTACTAGAAGTTTCATTGTCCTAAGTAGTTAAAAACCATTCCCGACACATTTTTTGGAATGATCTCATTGCATCTCTTACTTGAGATACGGTAGTATAGCGAGCATTTTGACAGCTTTATATCTGGTTTTTATTTTTTAGCGAGATGCGTTTCTTTCTTATTTCAATATTTCTGCTGTTACAGTGGTTTTAGGGAATTTAATAGTGAGTGCGAAGAGTGCTTAAAAAGAGAGAAGAGAAATCTTTTTCATATGATCTATACTCTTCATTCCTAGTTCATTTATAATCCTTACATAAATTTTATTATGTAAGGTAACACATGGTATGGACGTTGGCTATCTATATTACTCTTGCTTAAATTGCTTAATCAAATCATTAATTTTATCTTTTAATACACTTTCATCATAATCATTCAAAATATTCAAGTTCTTATCCAAAGATAATCCTTCTGAAAACCACTTTATGTTTCTCCACCCCTTACCTCTGTATTCTAATCCATATGACTTATCACCCTCTAAAGCATCAATTACGGCATAGTTTTCATGTTTTACTATGCCATAATGGATATTTTTTTTACCTATAGCTACATACAATAAATATTCATCATTAATTTTATAAAATGAACCAAAATCCTTAGCAGTTCCTAAAAACCATTGCCTACAAGTATCTTTATTATATATATAATATTTATAGTCATTTTTTACTCTTTTCATATCATCATTTACTTTTACAACACCATTGATCTCTTTTGAAAAAAATTCATATAATAAGTCTCTTTGTAATTCTTCAATTTCTTTTCTGACACTAAATAAAGTTTCCAATTCCATGTTATTATCTTTTACGTACTCTTTTAAGCCCATTACCTTCCCCTTATAATTTCCATTTACTCGTTCAACAACATCTATATACTGCTGTATCACCTCATTTAAATTTGTAATATTTCTAACTTCATTTTGTGAGTTCTGGAGCCACCTTATAATATGTTTTCTATAGGTTATTTTTTTATATTTAGCTTTATATTTTTTTAGTCCATCAGGAACCAATATCTCCGTATTGTTTCTTTTTGAACATTTTGAAAGTTCATCATCAGCATTCTCTTCACCATCAAAATATATATATCCATCATTGTCTTTTTTATGTGCGGAGGATACTTCTTTTGCTCTTGGTGTTAAGTATATAACTTGCATGACATTCTCATCCAAGATAATATTCTCACCTACAATACGGGTAAGATCAATACTATCTTTATTCTCTTCTACAATTATATTAATATATTTCATAATCTGACAAGGTTGATCTTCTGCCCATATTTTATTTTCAATAATAATATGTTTATCACCATCGGTAATATACAGATCAATATCTTTATACTCAATACTTACAGTAGTACTTAATAAATCTAACCCCCAATTATCAAGCCCTATCATTTTCAAAAATTGTTCAAGAAACAAAGTATCCTGATAATGTTTTGCATTTGGATTTAATAAATTACCTATCATTCTAGAATGAAGTCGTACTTCATCACTATACTTTAGAACAGTCGTCAAAATATTAAAGTCATTTAATCCTCTTTGCTTTTGTTTTTTTTGAATAGCTTTAAATTCTTGAAAGTTATTAAAAAAATTTTGGCAATCAACTTCTTCCATTTTAGTCATTATAATTTATCCCTGTTAGTAAAACTTCATATTCAAAAGCTCCCAAAGGAAGACTATTATCATATAGAATATCAAGCATTGTATCTGCATTTTTATTGCACAAAGCTTCAATTTCTTCCATTAACTCTTCTCCTTTTAACTCTACAAACATTGCTGCAGGAGAACTTTTATTCATATAAAAGGTGATAAACACACCCTCTGCTTTATACAGATAATCTCCAAGTTTTTCTTTTATCTCCATAACTAATTTTTCTTGTCTTACACTTCCATAATACCCAACAAAATACCCCTTCTCTCTCATAATAGTATAATATGCCCTAACAGCCAATAAGTCATTTTCATTTATCATCATTTTTTTCTCTTTGATTCATTGCAATTACCCCAAACAAAGTACCACTTGAATCATTTGAGTTGATAAGTATTGAACTATTATGAGAGAGAAGTTGCTGTGCCTTTATATCTTTTATAAAAATAGCCCATGTTCTTGCAGTCCATCCATCCTCATCTGCACGTGATACGTCGGCACCATTTGATATTAATATTTCAATAGCCGTATAGTTTTTAGCAGTAACTGCCTGCATTAATGGTGTTAATCCCTGCTCATTTAGTTCCTCCATCAAATTAGGTTTACTTGCAATCATTGTTGTGACAGTATGGTTGTCATTCTGTTTTATTGCATCATAAAATACATCTTTTATGCTTGATATGGGTCTTAATGACTCTACTGTATGAGTCGGCACGTGTTTTTTTATTTCTACACCCCATCCATGTGATTGAGATGGACGAGTAACATATTCATATATAACTCTAAGTAACTTTTTCACTTAAAATTCCTTTAATTCCAATTCATTACACTATGATAGCTGTTCAAATTTGTTAAAATATATTCCACGGAAATAGCATGTGCATATTCAGGATAGTCTTCCTCATACATCATTGGCATAGAGAGATCTTTTTTTCCATTACTGCGAGTGACCCAACTATACTTTTTAATGGTATCCTCGATAGGGTTAATACCATCATCAAGACTTTCTTTGATCTCATGCACTTTTTTCATAGTCTCGTCATACCACTTTTCATCTTTTCCAAAGAACTCATACGCCCATCGTTTATCTTCTGCTCTTCTATGTGCCAACTTAGCATCAACCATATCGTTATACAGATCTTTAGCCGATACTCCTACTTCACCTGCAAGTAAATGTATATTATCTCTTGTTAGTCTAATACCTGTTCGCATCTCATTCTCCTCATTTGATTTTTATGAGTATATATTACAAAATGTACTCATGGTGTCCATATGTAGAAGTATCAATAAAAGAATCCTACAGATTCTGTATCAAATTTTTCATCTCCTATATCATTTATCCTCATGAGAACATCATTAATATCTTCAGTATACCCAGCAACAAAAAGATGAAAGCCATCATACTCATCTCCCTCATCACCAGTCAGGTTATGTTCATTCTCACCTGATAGCCAGGCAATGAAAAAATATTGTGGCAATTTTTTATTAAGATCCAAATGTGCTGTGTCTTTCCAAGTCTTTCTTTCAGAACCAAAACATCTCTCCACTTTCTCTTCTATAGCATCTATATGCTTCTCATGCCACCATTTGTAGCTTTCCAATGCCAATGCAAATACACCTCCATAGGTTTCTTCTATCTGTACATCTGTTATGGTAAATTTTTTCATTCCTTTTTCCTCGTGCATAATTTGATTTTATATTCTAAACTAAGATAAGGACAAACCGTGTCCAGGTTGTCTGTTATTATTATTTTATAAATTTTAATAGGAGTCATAATGAAAAATAAAAAAGAGTATAGAAAAGATTTGAGAAGGGCAAAAAAGATTGTTCGTATTTCAAGAAATCCATCCACAAGCTATCTTCAGAGAAAGATGATGATTGGGTACAATTATGCTGATATACTCATGAAAGACATTTCTAAAGGAAGTGGGTTTAGATTTGTGTTGGTATATTTAAAGCGCTTATCTACTAAGCGCTAATTTCATGTAGCTTTTCCCAGATACGTACCATTGCCAAAGTATCAAGCCGACAGTAAGCCAAAAAGTCTTTTTTGATAACCGCTAGTTTACTTTTATCTTTTAGCAAATGTAGATTAGCAAAGGTATCCATTGCATCACCGCCATTTTGAATACTGCCTAGCTTTTTATAGTCAAGTTCATCATCATTTGGGAACATTGCAGGTAATACTGATTTAATGGAAAAACTACCGTTAAAATCTGGATGGTAGTACCCTCTACCTCTAAACGGAACTATTAGGTCAACAAATCTTTCATTTAAAGCTAGTAGCTCATCTTTTCTACTTTCATCGAACTCTGCCAGTTCTACTATCCTGGTCTTTTCAAAAGATTGATTGTATGCGACTATGCTTCCTGTAGCAGTGATATCATTTAACATTTGCGCTCTCAATGCACCTCTTGGATCACTGTTTTCATTACCTAAGAACTCTTTATGCTCCATAGCTCCATCTTCATGGAGTATATGAAGAGAATATTGAAATGGTATTTGCTGATAAGGGCGTTGATTATCAAATCTTGGTATGGCATTTTGAAATGTTTCAAAATCAAAGAAATTTATAGGATACTCGATAGTCCCTAGGAAATCTTTAATAATATTTTTATCTATGTAAGGCTCTTTTATTTTTGCTGTTTCCACTTGTACTCTTTGTGTATCATTGAGTCTAAAGTCACTTGGGATATCAGCATAAGTCATCATCCCCTTATAATACATTTCAAACTTTTTTGACCCATTCATCCAGTAGAGGTTAAAAATAGATGGTGAAGGTATATGTTTCCAGCAATGTCCTTTAAAATCACAGCCATAAGGATCATCACAATGCCCACCTATATCTATATCTGGTATATCACCTTTTAGGGCTTTCTTCATGTCATTCAAGTTTGGTTCTATGGTATATTGTTTATCTTGCACTCGCTCTGTTATATCTTCAATGGCAAAGAGTTTTTCTATCTCAAGTTTACCATCTCTTATGTAGGTATTGTCAATGTGTACTATATACGCACGATTAAGTTCTATACCCTTACTCAATGTATACCATTGTATTGATGCATCATCTATATGATAATCTTTTACTTTAGTAGAAGCCTTCACCTCATACATATCCCAAGTATTACCATTTTGTACAAGTATATCTGCCATAGCAAAGATACCATCTTCACTAAAAGTAGCTTCATGGATGACTTCTGTATCGTTGGCTATTAGTTCTTTGGTCTTGGAGATCATACCCTTGAAGTCATCTGCATTAAACTCTACTTCTACACCATGCGGAAATAGTTCTTTTGCTAACTCTCCTACACTGTGACCTGTATTGAAAAGTGATTCTTTTGTATGGTCTGTAACATCTCTGAGCTCTGGTCTGTTTTTGTAAAGCCATAGAGACTTGTGACATTGTAAGCCTCTGATGTATTGGGATTTTGAGAGGGTCATTTGGATCTCCTACTTTAAGATGAGAAAGTATATAATTATATATAGACATTTATTGTCCTCTATTTTACATATTTATCACAATAACTAAGGTTTTTTTGACTTTTCTGTATTTATTTTTCTACATTCTAGTTTGAAAATAAGCTAAGAACATATACAGACTCATGTGTCGCAGCTTGTTCTTTTGCATACTCTTCAAAATCAGTCATGTTTGAACTCTGATCTAAATTGACAATAAGTACCATGTCACTCTCACTAATCATCTCTTTATTAGTCTTATCTAAAGTATTGCGGTACTGCTGTTTAAGTAGAAACTTATAACCTAAGTCTTCCAAACGACTTCTAAGTTCCCCAGTAAGCATACTTCCCATTTGTATAACTCTATCTTTAGGAATATGGTTTTTTATAAATAAGTCTATCTCAGAAATATTATTTTCTAGTATTTTTTTATCATCATTTATTTTTCGTGAAATGAGAAGTGATGTTACCATGTATCGTTCCTTATATCTTTATTATTTTAAAATGTCTTCAAGTCTAGATTATACTATTGAGCTTCTTTCTATTCCCTACATTTTATAGAACCAGAGAGACTTATTGTATTGTAAGCCTCTGATATATTTGGATTTTGAGAGGGTAATTTTATTATATTTTTCCATCAAGTACTCTTTACGTTAACATCTGTATGCACTTTGTTTGAAAGTTCTTCAAGTTGCACTTTAAAATTTGCATTATCATCTATAAGCTCATGTATCTTCTTCATGGCATGACTTATGGTTGTATAATCTTTCATCCCAAAGTAGAGAGCAATCTGCGACATGGAATTGACCGTTAAATTACGAGCAATATAAATAACAATTCTGCGTGCATTCACTGCATTTTTGGTACGCTTTTTTGATGTAATATCAGAGGGTTTAATATTGAGTTCACGAGAGACAACGCTAACTATATCATCAAGGCTTATATACTTCTCTTTTTCTTTGAGTTGATCTTTGATGGCATTTTGAGCAAACTCCAGTGTAATAGGCTGATTAAGCATAGAACTTAAAGCATTGATCTTAATAATTGCCCCCTTCTATTTCTCGTACATTATCTCCCAAGTTTATAGCAATATAGTTAATAATATCTTCATTAAAGCTAACCTCATTTAGCATACACTTACTCTGAATAATTGCAATTTTTGTTTCAAGTCCTGGAGGTTGTATATCTGCCATTAGACCCCATTCAAATCTACTTTGTAATCTATCAACCAAGCCTACGATTTTATTGGGTTGTCTATCCGATGTCATGACAATTTGTTTTTTTAATTCATGTAGTTTATTGAAAGTATGGAAGAATTCATCCTGTGTTTTTTCTTTCTGACTTAAAAACTTAATATCATCAATAAGTAATAAGTCACATTCTCTAAACTTTTTTCGGAAATTATCCATACCTTTATTTCTAAAGTCAGAGACAAAACTATTCATAAATTCTTCAAGTGTCACATAGACTACTTTTTTTTCAAGATTATTCTGATAATGACCAATAGCATGAAGTAAATGTGTTTTCCCTAACCCCACTCCACCATAAATAAAAAGTGGGTTATAGAGTATGCCAGGCTTTTTAGCTACACTTAGTGCTGCTGTATATGCAAATTGATTAGAATCGCCTACAATGAAATTCTCAAAAGTGTAATGAGGATTAAGTTCAATATTTTTAGAACGTTGCACATTATTCACTCTTGTTACATTAGGAATGGTATCGTTTAAATATTTTCCTACTATTATTTTAACTTCTGGACGAATTCCATTTTCCAATTCAAAAAGATAAGCAATATTTTCACCGTATTTATTTTGTACCCATTTAGATATTAATATATTTGCAGCGACAAATAGAGCAAGAGTATCCCCCAGATTTGTTCATATCATAATGCAACTTTTTAATATAACGTTCGTAATCATTTTGGGAAATCTCTTTTTGTAATTTTTTCAACATTTTTTCACCAATATTCATAATCGATCCTCATAAATTCATATCAATATGATACTTTAGTACAAAGACAACATAAGTCCACTATGCGGGTTTTACTTTTACTTTTACTTTTACTTTTACTTTTACTTTTACTTTGAGTGCAGCTTCTACAAGTTGTTTGATAAGTGGAGCTAAGAGTCAACCTGACACAGATTTTCTAACACTCCCCAAAAATATAGGAATTTTTTCTACAAATTTCCCAATACCCATATTCCAACTAAAGCAGAAACGTTACTTATATACCAAGTTTGATTTGTCTTGAATGATTTTAAATCACCAACACTTTTTACTTTAAAATCATTCTCGCTAAAATCATTAATTTTTGTAACTCTTCCATCAGATGCTAAGTCTTTTTCAAAAGTATCTATAATCGCACAAAATATTTTCGTTACTTTAAAGTCTTCAATATCTGATAATTTAAGTAAATCGTTATGATAAGCATCTCCTGTATCTCTCATTTTAAATTCTATAGCAATTTTTTGTCCATCATCAAAAGAAAAAACTAAATCTGTCGGACCTCCATTACCTAAATCTAACTCTCTACACCATTCAGGAATATTATCTCCAAATATTTCATTTGAATTTTGCATTATTTGTTTTCCACATTCATAAGCAAATGCCAACTCAGGCATATGAAAAATACCTATTTTTGAATTTACACCACTCTTTGCAATAGTCATCAATGCTTGATTTTCTTTTTCTGCTACTTCAAGAATCTTTTTAGCTATATTTTCTATATATTTTTCCATTGTAATCATTTACTCTTCCTAAATATAATTTTCTATACTATCTTAACAAATTAGTTATACTGTTAAACTTCAGGTCGTGAAGTACCCTAAATCACCATATAATTAAATCCTACAAAAACTATAGTTGCTTTAACATAGTTCTCTGAAAAAGTATAATTTGTAGATCTACCCACTATAATTACCGACTCATATGGTACATAAGTATAAATTTCATCAAGAGGATCATCCCCTTTAAATATATAATGAGGAGAAATCATCAATACTACCAAAATACCATTGGTGGACTTTAATAACTCAATATCTGTATTTAAAAGGTTAGTAGCAGACTCTATAGCTTTTTTAGCTGCTTGATTACCACAATATTCATTTTCCAAAATACATATAGTATCACCATCATTATCAACAACCTCATTTACATCAGATATATCAATATTTATATTATTCTCCATATCAGATAAGATATGAGGAACCTTATCTATAATCCATGAAGTCTTTTCATCAAGACTCATATTTTTTATGTTTTTTAAGTATTTTTTCATTAATGACTGCTTTTAGTAAGAGTCAAAAAAGCCTCTTTTGCACTCATCGAAAGATAGAATATATTTTCATTCCTATATGAAGTATCAAACTCAGGATTGATACGAATTAACGTAGTATCAGAAAACTCTTGATAATACTGCTTGACATGTCGTTTTAAACCTTCAGCACCTACACCAATTTCAAGTATCACTACTTTTTTATGTAAATTCTTTTGCCTCCACTCCCTAAACTTACTAGCACTCTCCTGAGACTCTTCCCACACATAACTCTCATCTGTATCTCCAAACATAAATATATTTGGACGAGACACTGCACCACATGTCGGACAAAGAGGTAAAGGATCTAATGCATTCATGGTTGAGTAATCTATCTCTACATTCAAAGATTCTATTTCCCATGCTTCCCTATGGCATGGTCTGCTGCATTGTAGTTTATGTATGCTTCCGTGTGCTTCATGAAGATATTTTTTTGCAAAGCCTGATTTTATGAAGAGACCATCTACATTGGTTGTTACAACAAAATAATCCTTCTTAGAGAGAAGAAGATCTAGTAGTTTAGTATAGCCCTCATGAGGTACAGCATTTTTATATAGCTTGTACTGGTGTGCAAAGAAACCCCATGCAAAATGAGGATCACTTGAAAACCCATGTGGAGATGTCATAGCAACATAGTCTTTTTTAATCTCTCTATAGGGAGGATAGTCATTCCAGAAACCTTCTTTATCTCTATAGGTTGGAAGATTTGAGTCTGCACTCATTCCTGCTCCTGCAAGTACAAGTATGACTTCTGCATTATTTATAATCTCAGTAGCATAATCAAGAATGCATTTAGTGGGATCTTCTTCACCATATAAAATTTTATGAGCAGACAGTACACAGTTACTGCAGATATATATTTCGTCTCCTGCAATTAAAGGGTTATTATCACTTTCAATAGAGGCACAAAAGCCACATTTTTTACTTTTCATTTTTCTACCTTATGTTGAGATTATTTATTATAAATCACAACATAGACATTTATTGTCCATATTAAACTGTATTATTGTAGAATTATTAGATAACGAGGAGAACTAATGGAGAACCTACTACAACATCAAAGACACAATATAATTCTGGAACGTCTAAAAAATGGTGAAACGCTTTCCATTACGGAGCTTGCAAGAGAGTGGAATACCACTACCAAAACACTACAAAGAGATTTTAAAAAGTTGTTGGAGGGTAGCTATGGTATTATTCGGGCAGATGATGGCAAACAATTTTCCATGGCAAAAGGTTATAATCGCTCCAAAAGTACTAATACCGCTATCAAAATGCTTGATAGCCTTTCTGCAGATATTGGTGGTAAATTTTATACGAAAGCTCAAGCAGAATTACATAAAATACAACAACATATTGACTCTCCTTTTTACACACGTATAGATGTTGAAGATATTTCTAACAACCTTGATATTATAGAAAAACTGGAAGATGCCATCTCTAATCAAAAAATGATTGACTTCTCGTATAAACCACTAGATAGTGATACTACAAAAGCATATAAAAATATTAGACCCTACAAAATAATAATTTTTCATGGTTTCTTTTATTTATTTGCAGAAATAAAATCTTCAAAAGGGACTTATTATCCGAAGTTTTATCTCAAAGAAATTAGAGATATTAAATTACTTGATACAACATTTGTAACCAATGAGAACGTTTTAGAACGAATAAATAAAGCCATTGGGTTTTGGTTTGAACCAACAACTGAACCATTTGAAATTATTCTTCATTTAGACAAAGAGGTAGTAATCTATTTTGAAAGAAAACCCATTAAAGATCAATACCTTAAAAAGAATAGTGACGGTACAGCTGAACTAACCATAAGTGTTACACATGAAAGAGAAGTTTTTTCGATACTCAAAAAATGGCTTCCTCAAGTAAGAGTTATAGAACCTTACTTTCTACAGGAAAAATTTGAGAAAATGATACAAGAATATTTAAATATTAGTCAAACATTGTAAATATTATTAGGAGAGCGATTATAATACTCTCTACTCATCTCTTTTTACAGTCTCGAGAAAACTTAAACCAATATCTTCTTCACCAGAATCTTATAAAATATATAATTTTATAAGGTTTTCGTTTTTTTATAGGATCTTTGCTAAGCATAAGTATATGTTTGCGCTCTTAGGTTTACATTTCAGAGATCATCTTCTTTTGACGCATTTTTGTCTTCCTCTGTAATAAGAATGATTTTAATACTTCTTCTTGATAAGTAGCGGGGCTTGATAATCTCACTTATAAGTTCTATCGCGAGCGGGTTTGATACATATATTCCTACATGTGTTATATTCTTTTTGAACATTTTTTTGTAAGCCTTTAGTGTTGTTTGTATTGAACCACCTATACCTATCCTCATGTGTTTTGCATAAGGCTTTCGAACCCTTCTAGTTCTTTTCAAAAATATATTACCACTAAGTTCTTTTGATAATTGTTTAATTATGATAATCCCTTTAGACTTGGAAAACTCTAAATAGATTCGAACAGCTACAATATCATTAGAAGGGTAAGTTTTAATAGTTATTTTGTTTTTTTCTATTTGTGCTTTGCTCAAAATAATCCTTATTCCATATAATAATATTAAAATGCTTCTCAATATTTACTACATATCTATTTTCACATAAATTATTGAAACGGAGACAATATATACTACATCTTATAGCAGTTAATCGTTAAGAGTATATCAAAAACATCTCGCATTAATTCAAGATATCTTAAATGTAAATCTAAGAGCATAAACATATACTTATGCTTAGCAAAGATCCTATAAAAAAGGGAACCCACATAAAGTTATATATTCCATAAGGTTTTGAGAATAAAGTCTATGCTTTAATTTTTTGTTGAAGGTTGTGAGAACGCCAGGAAAGCTAAAGTCCCGTATTTATGGAATTAAGTCATTAATATAAGGCGATACTTTAAAAAGTTAATTATGCTTGATATGATACATTTAACAAAATATTGATAATTATTTTGCTATAGTGCATTATATCTTTCTATCTTAAAGTATATATCCTTATATATTTTGAGACAGAAATGTCCTTGATAAGTCGCGAAACGGGGTTACGGTACAGTACGTCTAGTCAACCTAAATTGGTTTAAAATTGTTATCGTCTCGCTTCCAGTATCCCCCAAACAAATACTATATGCTGTAACTATATGCGCACCATGGCTAGTAGGCTTTAAAAGCGTTTTTTTATTAAGTTTTAGTATTTTTCACTCGAATTAACAGCATTATATTCTTAACAGGACGTTATAGTAGTATCTTTTGAGACTTATTGTATTATGGCATAATAATATTTATAGATATTACATGATACATAATATCTATAAGTATCATGGTAACTGCTCATGCCGATTTATTCGGACACTCCACCATTTTTTACTCTGACAGCAATGATATCTCTCACGAGACTATATTTGAGGAAAAGTAAAATAATAATCATCAATCCCACCATCTTGAATAAAATCTTTATTTGTATAGTTATCAAAAAACTCTAAAGTACCATCCTCTCCATCGACAACTAATATATAATCAGCCACCCGCCCTTCATAATCATTAACCATACTTGTAGCATCATAATATATACTAAATACAAGACGTATATCAAGATCATTTGGAGAAGACTGATACTGAATATAGTAATTATTTGGTATTGTTAAGTTTTGAATTTTTTTAACGATTACTTTAACTGGCAACAATGAATCTACATATGCTTTTTCATCGATGCAGCTGGAATATCTATAATTATTCCATTCAATATAGGACTAATGACTTTTATATCTTCGTTTATACTTGTTTCTAATAATCTTGCATCTTCTCCCACTGCTACTATTTCTTTATTTACGATAGAAACAAGTGATGGTTCATTTATTATAGTATCATTTGCACTCGATACTATCCGTATATTTTGACTGCCTAAGTCTATGGCTAAATCTATAAATAATTTCATGCTATTAATCCTCTCATATTTCTTGTTTAGTGTTTTGACTTCATTAGACAACTACATGTTGTTTTATAATGGAAGCAGCCGATACACAATCTTCTGACAAAGTATTATCAATAAGAATACTAATAATAATTTCCTCTTCTCTCCCAAATACTTGATACAAGTCATTTAAAGGAGCTTGAAATTCCATTGCAGGAAAAGTCTCATGGGTGTAAAAACGTATTAAAATAGTTTTAATATCTTGATAATCGGCAAAGTTATTGATGAGTGATTGCATACTCTCATTTACTGCATCTTTACCCTTGCCCTCACCTGCTATAGTACTTATTTTCCCTTTTGTATTAACAATAGCATTAATATCTTTTTCCTCTAATTTAATATAGGCATCTATATCTAATTTACAATCCTTTATAAAGCTTTGAATGACAGAATTATTTTCTACATTTATGGCTATATCTTTGAACACATCATTATCCATATAAATTATGGAAACCATCGTCTCCTAAGATATCCCCATCATCTTCCATCTCATCTAGTTCATCATAACACTCTGAACAGTAAGACTTATAAGCAGTATCTGTATCAATATATTTTGTGCATCGACTGTGCATCTCTTTTCCACAGCCACAACATTTTTCTATTGAACCATCTTCTTCGTCTTCTCTTGTTATTTTCTCGCTACACTCTGGGCATATTGGTCTTCTTCTTGCCATCATTTATCCTTTTATATATTTTCACTAGCCTATCTTTAGTTTTCATTACTCATCTTCAGGATTACAATAACTACAATCTGCACAATCATAATCATCCAAATTATCGTTTATCCATTCCCAAGCGTCTTCATAATCATTAAAAAATCTATACTCTCCATTATTTCCTCCACCACCTCTTCTAATACGATTACAATCATCTTCATGCACTCTGGCTCTTCCATTTCTTTCGTTAATATATACAGTTACATTCATTTTAAACTCCTATTTGTTATTGCTTTGTTTTTTTGTCTGTTTTAGCCCACCATTTGCATATGTTCTTGTTTTGCACTTGGGTTTACCCCATTTATCTGTTTGTCCATATCTAGGTCCATAGTATCTAGCCATCGTTTACTCCTTATTGTTTGATTATGTATGATCTCTATATTCATTTTTCTAAATTTCCTAAATCCAATTACGCTGCTAAACCCTCCTTCTTATTTGATGTGACTTCATAGATGACACTGCTAATTATCATTTTTCTGTTTGCTTTTCTTAATGCTGTGATAAATTTAGCAGATACTTCAAACTCTTCTTTAAACTCTTTTGGTGTCATATTCCCATATACAAACTTCCCATATATAGATTCCGGACTTGCACCAAAAAATGGATACTTACATAATCTACGAATATGTTGTTGATCTTTAAAATTTAAGTCATTAAAATATGTACCCCTACCTCTTAGATGTGATATGCCTTTTAAATTATTCGTTTCAACCAATAAAAAGTTTAGTAGCTTGTTTGCATCGTCTATCTGAAACATGGACTTAGACTCAGTTTCTATTTCAGCATGATTTGTTTTGATAAGTACATTTATGTTTCCATATATCGTAAAGGTATTCTTATCTGTGTTATTATGCACTATTGTTTCGTTTGCAATAATTTCTATAGCATCTTGAAGAAGTTTCTCATCTTTGAATGTAAGTGTGTAATTTGTGAATGTTTTCATCTTTCTATCCTTTGTTTTGATAGTAAGATTATTCCATATGGGGATTACTTTTTTTTACTTTTTTGGATAGAATAGCAATAAATAAAGCAAGGGAATATAAATGGCAGGTGAACTTTATCGATGTATATACAAAGCAATTCAAAATGGCATCTTAAAGGAAAAATTTACCAAACAAGACATAAGAGAGTGTTGTCCAGGATTTTCTGATTCTACATATAATAACTATTGTACTAAACATAGGATTGGAAATCCCTCTAATGTTAGTGAACAATTCATTCAAATTAATTCAAATTTATTTTCATTAAACAAAGAGTATATAGTGTAATTTAAAACTCATCTACCAATCACTATTTTGATGGTTATAACTATTAGGAAAGAAATTTTAAATTCCCTAATGCGGCATTGTAAACATCAACCCATTTATCTTTGTCATATTTATATCTTGAAGTAGATATTTCTAAACTTTTTTTATAATACCCAATTGCTTCTATTCTATTTTCACTACCTCGAAGAAAAAAAGCCAAGCTATTTAAATTTTCTACATAACCCAGGGCCCAATATTCAGAGTTTAAATTAAAAAGTTTACTTGTTATTTCTAAACTTTTTTTGAGAAATTCATATGCATATTTCATATTCTCTTGTGCCTCATAGGCATATCCAAGATTAGTTAAAGATCTTCTATAGCTGACAGCCCAAGTTTTTGGATTTATTTTATAATATTTCTCTGTTATTTTATATGATTCATACAATAATTCAATAGCTTTATTTATGTCACGCTTCTCGTAAGAATATGCTAAATTATTTAATGAAAGTGAATAATCTTGAGCCCATTTTGATGGATAAGATAAATATAAATCTTTTCTAATTTCCACAACTTCTTGCTCTAGAGCTATTGCATGATCAAAGTGATTTTGAGATTTTATAGCTGAAGCCAAATTTATTAAAGTACCTGTGTATTCAGATGCATATTTTTTGGGATCAAGATTATAAGATTTTTCAGCAATTGTAAAAGCAAATTTTAGTAGCTCAAGGCATTTGTGTATCCGTACTACCTTACCATATGATAGTGCTAAATTATTTAGTGATGTAATAAAAGATGCTCCCCATTTATCGGGGTTATCTTCATACATATTTTCTCTTATTAGCAGAGACCTTTCCTCTAAAGGAATAGCGTCATTAAAATTAGCTAATCTTTTATAAGACCACGATAAATTATTTAATGCTGTTGTAAAAAAATACGCCCATAAAGTATGATTAAAATCATATAATTTTTCTAAAGTATGTAAAGTACTTTCTTGATATATTCTAGCCATGTTGTCATGATTAAGTATACTATGATTAATCCCTTGAGTGGTAAGTGCTTGCACATATTCCATAATCCATTCTTCATTTTCCAGAATTGAAATAAATACAGAATATTCTTTTTGTCTCTTTTTGTCTTTATATCTTAGTTCATACTCTATAATTAACGTGGCATAAAGCTTCCCCCATCTATTGGAGTCAAACTCTTTACATTGATATAGATTGATAAGTTTTTGAGTAGATTTCAGAATAGCATCGTGCTCTTTTCTTTGATTAGTAAGATCTTTTATTACATCTTCAAATTCTCTATGAAAGAAGTACATTAGCTCTTCACCATACTGTATTTTTGAGCTTAAAAATGGTTTTAATTGAACATGGAATCTACTCCAATGAACTAATGGAAGTTCTAGATTATGGTTTTTATGAAACTCTTGTGGTGCTACTTTTTCTATAAATTCTTTGTCTATTGAGATGAGTTGAAGGAGTTCACTTTCACTTAGTCCGTCTCGTGAAGCATAAATATATCCTAAAACTTTAGATACAAACTCTTTATTATGATGATAAAATCCTGAAAGATTCTCTATAAACTCTTTGATGATGCCTCGTTGAGTTTGTTTAAGGTCATGTTCAACTCCATGTTCTTTAGATGCACTACCTTCAACATAATCATAACTTTTCCAGTGCTTTAACTCTTGTAAAGCTATAACTACATATAGAGGAGAATTAGCAGTTTTATACTGTTCTAAAAAATAGTTCTCCTGATCTTCTTGAAGTGTTCTATTCTCTTTTTTAAGCAGAGAATTCAAAAGTTGTAAAGGCTCATTAAAATCTGCTATCTCTATGAGGTTGTCTACTTTTATTCTCTTTTTCAATGTTTTGAAATATTGTGTTGCTTCTTCATATTTCTCATCAGATAAAGCAGATATGACTATTTTTACATTTGAAGGTAAGTTATTTGGCAACCATAAAAACTGTTCATCATTTTCTAATTGATCAACAGCATCTATAAAAATAACTAGATCTTCTTTTATATTTCTAATTTCATCATATATGCGATAAGAAAATTCTTCCAATGTTTCTTGTACATAATCTATAACTTGTATCGTCTCATCTTTAACACCCTTCTTTTCTTTTTCACTTCGAATGTCTATACCTAATTCTTCAAACAGTGAGCTAAGTATCTCTTTTGAAGAGCTAGAGTAAGGTGTTGCCCCTATAAAACGATAGAGTATTTTTTTTGAACTATCTACTTTATTCTCCGCTTCTTGCACGGATTTTGCTATGAGAGAGGTTTTACCAATACCTGATTTTCCATATATGATTAGGGCTTCTTTACTTTGGGATGATATGTAAGAATCTATATCTTTTAAAATACCTTCTTGTGATATAAAGTCTTTTCTTTTTTGCTCAGCAAAATATCTTTGAGCCTCCAGTTCAATCTCTAGTGATGTAAGTTTTTTTGCCATCTCATTTGATTTTTGTTCATCTATTTGAGAGATTAAAAACTTTATTGTTCTTTCTTCAAACTCTTTTATGTAATTATCTTCTAGTGCCTCTTTATTAATTTGCTTAGTCTTTACATGTAGAGTATTCTTTTTAGGTAATTGTTTTTTTACTTCTTGTTTAAATCTTTGAGCTTCATCATAATCATCAACTATAAATTTATTTTCTTGCTGAGTTGATTTAGCTATATCTCTAAAAAACCCAAAAATATGTTTAGAATCAACTTTTAATATATCTTTGTTTGCTATAAGTAACACATCTTTTTGAAAATTAGTCAGAGACCCATAAGGTAAAATTCCTTCTTCCACTTCTGCTTCTGTGGCTGAGAGGAAGTATTTTCTTTTTTTCTCTTCGCTTATGTTTGAGTTATTCGCTGCTGCTTGAAATATCTCCCTAAGTTCACCTTCTACTTTCAACCAAGTATCATAATCTTCAAACTCTTCGGTTCTCTCTTTGAGTACATAAGAAGCGGGGAGTTGATTTAAATCTAGTTTATACCACTCTAGAATCTCTACTTTGTCTTCTACGGTCATAAGTTTTAGCAAGGCAGTAAGCTCTTGCTCTTCAATAGCATAAGGAAGTGGAACCCAACCATACCTGTCACCAATCATAATAAGAAAGTTGGGATGAGGATTGGTTTTACATGCTCTTACTTCACTTAGACATAACGCTAATGTTTTTTGATCAAGTTGTGCTTCATTGTTCACGCCCCATCTAAGGTCAATAGGTTGAAATGAGTAACCATTAGTAGACGCATACTCTTTTATACGTGGAAACACTTTTGTTTGTAGTATTTTTCTTTCTTCAGCAAAGTCGTTGAAAGTTGATGAAATGAATAATCTAAAAGTTTTGCTTTTCATATTTATTTTAATACTCTATTATCCAATAGTGTACATATCTCATCAATTTTATTTTTATCTTCTTCATCAGAAAAATTTCTATAAAGTTTTAATTGCCTAATTGTTGCCATTACGTGGAATTTTTGCATATATTTTAAATCTATAAAGCCCACAGGTTTTTTTATTTTATCTTTTGCTCGTTCATAGTTTTTGAAAATGATATTTTTTTCAATATCTGTAATCCATGACCAATAATTTGTAACATTGATTTCAATATTTTCCCATATTGAATCTAAAGTATCAAAAGTTTTATCTATATCATTCTCATTTAAATTTCCCAATATAAGGACTATATATGAAATATTTATAGCAGAATAGTATTTATCATCAAAAGAATGAATCAACGCTTTTTCATAAATTTTTTTAGCTTCTGATAAATTTTTTATTAATAATTCTTTTCTTCCATCATCTTCATTTAGATTAGTAACAATTTCAAATGAATATCTTTTAAGTGATGCTGCAAGTAAGTTTAAAGTTTCACTATAAGAATTAATAGTAAACTTATTTGGATTAGATTCTTGTATTGATAATAAATATTTTAATATTTCTATTGCTTTATTATCATTACTTAAATTACTATATATTTTTGATTTATGTTGTAATATGATATCTTCATTATTTATAAATCTATCGTATTCTTCACAAAGCTCCAATTTACTGATAAAGTCTAATAATAATTGATCATCTAAGCCTCTCATGAATGCTTTTTTAAGTACATCAAGTATAAGTTTCGTATTTTGTATATTTACATCATACATCCCACCATCGCTGTACATAAAGTTGTTTATATATTTCACTAAATCTTCATTTGATATATTTAATTCGTTTTTTATATCTTTATCATATATGTAATGCATGTTATCCATATTGTTTTGTCCTGTTCTTAACATTTGAGAAGAATCATTCTTTATTTCAGGTTGAGTAAAAAATTTATCTATATATTGTAAATATTCTTCATCTGATTCAAATAGTTTCTCGTTCTTGGTATAAAATAAAAATTGAATGTCAATCTTAAGTCCTTGACACATATTTGTTAAGAATCCAGCATATGATTTATATTTTTTATCAATTTGTTCTTCACTTAATTTTTTACATTTAGATTTTTTAAACAACTGCTTTATTGAATCCATACTCATAAAACCAAGTTCTTGTTTGTGTTGTGATTTAAAATGTCTACTCTCTAGCATATCAATAGTAACTTTCGACAAATCAACATCTTCTTCATTTTCAAATAAGTAATATTCATGCCCTTTACTTTTTAAATAGCTACTTTTAATAATAGCAAGGAAAGATTTTTTTCTTTTTTCATCATTTAAAATAAATTCAAAACTTTTATTAAATATTTTCCTTTGGCTTATAATGGTTTTTTGAGGTAATTTTTGACATATACATCTAACTTTTGCACATATATCAATATACCCACTATCTACCTTTATTCTATGATGATATTCATCATGTACTTTACTAATAATTTCTAATAAATTTCCTTTTAATTCTGGATCAATATTTTCTTTTGAAATTCTAATTAATATTTTAATATCTTCTTGGGTCATATATTACCCCTTATATAGAGTATTATGAGTTATCATATAACTTAAATTCTACCCTAATATTCGTTATATCAATACTTTTTGAAGCCAATAAATGGTGTAATATTATATTGTGTAGCTAAATAATATTTTACTATCTCACTAGTTCCTCCAACTAGACTAATAAATTTTTCAACCCAAAGAGCTACAAGTGCATCACAAGAGTCAGATAGGTAATACCCATCAGCAATAAAGTCATGGCAATAATTTCTTGTGCTTGATTTAGTAGGCTTTCAAACTCCTTGAGTGAATTATCATCAAAGTCTGTTATATATTTATCTTTAGGTACCGGAAGCACCACAATAAAAGGTATATCAAGTTTTGTACCCGCTTTTACTACCATCCTATCCGCTCCATCTGCAAGCAACGAATATACGACTACATCGGTATGTTTTCTTTTTAAATCAATCAATAAACTATATACTTGCTCTTCATAGTATGACACACACTCTTCTTTTAAATCCCTATGACCGATTACACCTACAATCATCGTTATCGATTATCTCTATAAAAACCTGGGTCTAATTCAACATCCAAATCAACTGCACCCGTATAGTCATCATAATTTGTAAATGGAGTAGTTCCATCTTCAACTTCTTGATTAAAATCTTCTTCATCCTGATAAAAATCACTCGGATCTAATTTTTCATTACAACTTTTCATTTCTTGTCCTTTTATTGTGTACTGTTATTATAAAGAAGTGCTTTTACTTTTTTTTACTTTATACTATCCATCATTTTCAGTATAGAATATAAGGTCATTTAAAAAATATTTTTTCTGAGTTAATAGAAAATCTGAGGGTTAATTTCAGCTCGACATGAATCCCACGCCCTATTCTTCTGGGGAATTTTCTGAATCTATGTATACGATGTTTCATGCCTATCTACTTCTTTCTGCTTCACACATGGCTTGTGCATCATTATCTTTGATCTTCCAGCAACTGTTCTGTCCATATGAAGTGGCTTCACAATAAGCCTGAGTATCTTTATCTTTAATAAGCCAACAATTCTTCTTATGCTCAAATTTACTTTCACATAGAGCTTTCATATCTTTATTTTTAATTTTCCAACAGCTTGATGCATGAAGCCCTGATGAGAATACTAGTATAGAAAGTAAATATTTAAAGATCATTGCTATCCAACTTGCTTTTAATCATTTAAGAGTTGTATCCTTACAGGTCTATCTTCAATTTGCATTGATCTGTATATATTAAAGATAATCCATGATATACATAGTGTTGTAAATACTGCCACTATCCATAGGTTATGCATAATAAGTTCGGATGTGAAGTAAATAGACATAAAATACACGGCACTTATAGAGAGTATCACTATTAAAACTAATTTCATTTCTTATCTCTTTTCTTCCAAAAGCCTATCATTATCTTCTTGCTCTTTAATCTGTTTTTGTACATTCTCTACATATTCCACAGGAAGGGCTTCCAGCGTTTTGTAAAGTATATAACGTCCTGACTCTTTATCATTTTCCCAATTATTCAATGTTTTTCGCGTAACACCAAAGTTTTCAATCATCTCTTTTTTAATCATTTTAAAATCTTTCTATCTATTTCGAGAGGTAATTATTACATAAATAGATAAATCTAACCTATCATTAAGATAATATAGGTAATAATTACATATATAGATATTATATATCTGTTAAAATCACAAAAAGGAGCTAAGATGGCTTTTGAAGAAAGAGAAAGAAAATCACTAAAGCTACGAACTGAAAAGTTTATTAAACTCGGAAAAGAAAAACATGGACGCAACCGTTATGATTATTCCCTCGCAAGATTGGAATATAAAAATAATCGTATTCCAGTTCATTTAATATGTAACAAATGCAAAGGTGAACCTTTCCTTGTATATCCATTCGCACACACTTGTTCTGGAGATAACGAGAAAGGTACTTGTCCAAACTGCTATGTTCCAAAACAAACCGTACAAGAAACAAGATGGAATCCTAATCTCCCAGAGAGAAGAGATAACTTTGTAAGTATGGTCAACAAAAAGTATAAAGATTCGCTTCTTCTTCCTAATGTTAAAGATGAGTATAAAGAGGAATCGTCAGAAATAACGGTTATCTGTAAGAAATGTAAATCAAAACCATTCAAAAGGTTGGCAAGATCACTAAAAGCAAAAGATCGTAAAGGTGGCTGTGAGGTCTGCAACAAAAAAGAAAACCAAAAAAAGACCAATGAGACCCTTAGAAAAAGGCAATTACGAAATCATGCCACAAAAGATCAACCCCGTGACTATGGCTGCATTTACAAGATAACAAATACTAAAAACTACAAATTCTATATTGGATACACAACAATGAGTGCAGAAAAAAGATTCAAGGCTCATCTTGATGAAGCGATTAAAGCTGCAAAAGGGAATAAAAAAGCTAAAAGCTACCTTCATAGTGCTATGACTTTTCATGGGCATGAAAACTTCAGTCTAGAAACGCTACAAGAGTTTAAAGATATTACACCTACAAAACTAGGAAGAATAGAAATGCAATATATAGCCAAAATGGATCCCAATTACAATATTTCACCCGGTGGGGAACTTGGTCACTACAAGACCGATACATAATAGACGAAATCATAATATTATCAAGGAATGATAGAAGAAAGATGTTTTGTGGAAAAAATTTGTGGAAAAAAGAATTAAAGGTTGTGATAAACACCGTGATAGCGTTGTTTGTGAGTGGTGGGTCCTCGGGGACTCGAACCCCGGACCACTCGGTTATGAGCCGAGTGCTCTAACCAGCTGAGCTAAGAACCCTGGTTATTGAAAATCTTTCGTTTGCATGACGACTTTCGCGTCAGAATTATAGCGGTTGTAATCTTTAAAAGCAATGAGATTTTGTAAAATTCCAAAAATAAC
>WTAE01000044.1 GCA_013139765.1 Sulfurovum sp. | reverse complement strand
TCATGAGGTTCATCTCTGAAAGTAAAAAGTCTGCATCGTATGGCTCCAGGCCTTCGGAGGATGTCTCTTGCACTTGTGCCAGTGTTTTGATAGCTTTTTCGTAGTAGGCACTTGCATTACCCGCTTCAACCTTGTCAAACAAGTGTGTAGTACCTATGTCTTCTAAAAGCATAAAACCTTTTTCTAAATCATACGCTTTGATGTCTGCTGTGCGTACTTTTGCAGATACAAGGCGTTCATTGACTGCTACAAAAACAGACACAGACTCTTTCATGTCAGAGGAGTCCATCACGATGCTTTTAGGTTCTTCTAGGCGGTAATACCTTCTTCCACTTGCATCACCATGCATGGCTGAGAGTTTAGGTGATTTGATACCTATACTTTCAAGCCAAACTTTTAACTCACCCTGCATAAATGCCTCCTAAGATTGCATTGTCACTGGCACCAGTGACCTCTTTTAAATTTACTTTTTCTTTATGTAGACGTTTGTAGGCAAGCCAAGCAAAGGTCATAGCTTCTATTTCATCTGCATTTTGTGCAATGGCTACTTCTATGTTCGGAAGTAAAACTTTGAGACGCTCAACCAAAAAGTCATTTTTAGCCCCACCACCACAAAGTAAAACAAGATCTCTGTTAAAACGAAGCACTTCATTGGAGATGCTCAGTGCCGTAAGTTCAAGCAAAGTTCTTTGTACATCTTCAGGATTGTGGGTTTTACCACTAAGACAAGCTTGTAACCACTCTTTGTTAAACTTCTCTCTTCCTGTACTTTTAGGATAGGCTTGAGAAAAATACTCATCTGCCAGCATAAGATCTAAGAGTGAATAATCCACTGTCCCAGACCTTGCCCATTCTCCATCTTTGTCATAAGTCTTGCCCTCATGCTCGGAGATCCATAAGTCCAAAAGTACATTTCCACAACCCGTATCGTAACCAACAAGCTTCTCACCTATGACCGTAATATTTGCCATTCCACCGATATTCACGACAGAAACAGAAGCATTAATATTATCAAATATAAATTCATGAAAAGCAGGAGCAAAAGGTGCACCCTGCCCACCCAACGCTACATCTTTACGTCTGAAGTCTGCCACCACTTCTATGCCTGTAATAGCCGCAATGATGTTCGGGTCTCCTAGTTGCATGGTGAAGGGGTAAGTACCTTTTGGATCATGCCATAAAGTTTGACCGTGTGAGCCAATGGCCGCAATACTTGAAGGATCAATATTTTCACGTATCAACAATGCACCTACGGCTTGCGTAAATAATAAACCCAAACGATGATCTAAAATTCCTACATGTTCTAAAGTACTTGACCCTTCGATCATTGTCAAAATATCAGCTTTGAGTTCTAAAGGCATAGGGTATTCCAACGCACTTAAGAGTTCACACGAGTCGACATCTATTTCACACAGTACAACATCTACAGCATCCAGAGAGGTACCTGACATGATACCGATGTATTTTTCTATATTCATTCATAAACCTCTTTTCTTCTTCCAATTTTAAGTACCAATAATATTAGTTTTCCATTGTCTATTTCAAAAATAGCCCGTATTCTTCTTGCTATAACAAACCTATAATGTTTATATTCTGTACCCTTCAATTCTGTTACTTTCTTCGTCGTTTTTAAAGCTTCAAAATTCTCTTCCAAGTATCGTAACTTCTTTGCAATAAGCTGTTGTTCTGCATGATTAAACTTTTCTAAATTAGAAATAGCCTCATCAGTTAGTTTTAACTTGTGCACTATTCCAGCCCAAGTTTAGCAAACACTTCGTCTGCATCATGTACTTTTTCTTTTCCTGAAGCAACATCATCAGATATCTTTTGTGCAGTCATACTGTCTGTGTGATCAAAATAAAAGTCTAATGCTCGTTCAATAAGCTCTTTTTGTGTTATATCTAATGTTTTAGAAAGATTTTCAAGTTCTTCTGCTACTACAGAATCAAATGAAATAAGTTTTTTAACTACTGACATTATATATCCTTTCATATATCTATTTGTATATTATAACAGATATATAGTATATTAGCAAGATTTTCTAACTATTGCATGATATACAGCATGTAATTCACATATAGTATCTTCTGAATAAGCTTATTCGTTACTCTTCCCCAACATCATGACCCCAAACGCTACAATAGTTCCCCCAAGTATTTGCCATGCAAACCCCAGTTTAAAGTCTAGGACTGCACCTAAGACGTAAGGTTGGAGTAAGAGTACGGTCATAAACCCTGCTAAAAGTGAAAAAGGTACCAATTTTCCAGAACCTCTTTTGGTAAAGATGGCTGCGCCAAAGACACCAAGCAGTCCTGTGTACGCAAACGCCATAACGCCAAGGGCAAAGCTAAGCAGTGGGAGTTCTGTGTAGCGTTGCCAGTAGTAAGAGAGCATGGCCATGAGTGACAGGGATACTGCAAAGAAAAGTACTGCATTCCGCCCTGCTTTGACAAAGTGCATTTCATCTACTTTAGCTCTTGCTTGTTTCCAAGGCTTATAGAGGTCTTCAATGGTCACAGATGCCATGGCACCTAAAACTGAGTTTGAGCTACTTAAAGCCGCAGCCACAGCACCTACAGTGACAAGACCACGCATCCCTTCTGGCATTTCATTTAAAATGTAGTACATAAAAATGGTGATTTTTTCACCTTCAAACTTTTGTACCACATCTGTACTCAGGTGAGAGAGTTCTGGGTGTTGGTAAAAAAGGTAAAGTAGTAAGCCAATACATAAAAAGAGCAGTGCCACAGGGATGGTAATGTAAATGCTCGTCATCAGTGCTTTTTGCGCAGACTTACTGTCTTTACAGCTTAGGGCACGTTGTGTCATGTCTTGGTCTAACCCATACGCTGCTATGTTGAGTAAAAACCATCCTCCAAGCAAAGCCCAAACAGAAAAGCCACCAGAGAGTGACCAGTCTATAACCCTTAGTTTGTTATCTGCGTCTAAGGCAGAAACAAGCGTAGAGAAATCAGCATTGATAGTCACATAAAGATAAACAAGTACAGCAATACCCGCACCAATGTACGTGACCGCCTGAATGATGTCTGAAAAAATGATTGACTTTACTCCACCAAAATACGCATAAGCCAAAGCACCAAACATTAAAATGGCTATGGAGATGGCAACATGTGAAGCGCTGATGTCTAAAAAGAGTATCATTGAGATGGCTAAAGCACCAATGTAAAGCCTTGCCCCTGAAGCAAAAAGACGTCCAATAAGAAACATAATACCCGCTTGTTTTTTGGCACGCTTCCCATAACGAACTTCTAAGAGTTCATAGACCGTGATTGCTTTAATGGCGTAAAACTTAGGGATGAGTACGTAGGCTACAAAAAGTACTGCTAAAAAAGCGGAAAAGTAAAAACCTAAAAAGGTTAAATCTTTGCCATAAGAGTACTCAGGTCCTCCTAAAAAAGTAGCTGCAGACTGTGATGTGGCAAGTACAGACATAGCCACAGCAAACATAGGTACAGTATTGCCACCCACAAAATAATCTCTTGTACTTTTCACTTGCATACGGGAAAGAAGTACGGAGGTAACGGTTAATACTAAAAAATATGCACCAAAGACACTCCAGTCTAAAACGGAGAAGGAAGAGTTCATTAATGTGCCTTTGGTGCTGCTTTGAGTTTGAGCCTCTTAGTGGCTGCATGCATTTCAGACATGAACTTAGCCCCAGGGTCTGACTTGACTGTTCTGTAGCCTTTGTCTTTTTCTAACCAAAGTGAAGTAGACTCCATCTGTTTGTATTCATGGTGTCCTATGAGGTACTGAATACTTGGGTATTTGGCTTTTAAGTAGTAAATAAGATCAATGTTTGCTTGGCGTTGTGCTTGGGTAAGGTCATCTTTTCTGTTCCCTTTTCCCCCAATATTCTCTACCCCAATACTTGAGTAGTTTAACCCAATGACATGACGTGCCATCCAGTTTTCAGGCATGAGACGGTAGATCGTTCCATCACGTGCCACTAAAAACTGTGCAGAGACGTTCAGTAAAGAGGCTTTGGCAATGTCTTTTCTGTCTGTAAAAAGCTTTTGAGGTTTGAGACGTTTAAAGGATTTGTTAAAAGACATGTCTGCTGTCCAGTGTAGGACAATTATTTTAGGAGTGATTTTAATGTTTGAAACGCGTTTTCCGTAATGTGTTTTAATGTACTCTTTGGTCATTTTAATACGTTCAGAACCAAAGTCTATGGGTTTGTCGATGATTTTTAAAGGTTGTATGGGTTTGGTAGTACATACCAAAGGTTTTTCAACCTCTTTGGCAGAGGCAAAGAGGGTCAATACAGCAAGAGAGAGTAATAATTTTTTATACATCCATAAGTCCTAAAGTGGAAATTGCACACTCAGAATAACCCAAGTGTCCATCATGAACTTATTGTATCGTATCTTCTGTTTCTTTTTCT
>WTAE01000046.1 GCA_013139765.1 Sulfurovum sp. | reverse complement strand
ATCAAACAAATCAAATTTAAGGATAAATAATGTCTGAAAGTATAGTCATTTTAATGATAGGTATTTCTACTTTTTTAGGTGCCATTGGTTTAATGGCCCTACTTTGGGCAGTAAAAACAGGACAGTTTGATGACCACAGTAAGTTTACAGATGCCGTACGCCATGACAATGAAGAGGACTTACAAGATGCGGCCATGATGCAAGCCAAAAAGGAAGCATATAAAAAAGCCCACAAAGAAAAAATCAGAAAAGAACGCGAAGAAAAAGAGAAAAACTATAGACCTGCAGACTGATTTATTTAACTTTCTTTTTCTTCTTTTTTTGCTAAGATATTAAAAAAATATCAAGGGAAGATAGTATGTTCAAGAAAATAGTACTCACAGCACTCGTATTTACGGGACTTTCACAGGCACAAAACAGCATTGGTTTAGACATAAATTCTGATGATGTAGAAGTACTCGCTTCTTACAACTTTAACGAAACTATGGGCTATACAGGTGGTACAGAGTATCATGTTGACTTTAGCTATTTGCACAATGACTTAGATGACCTTGTCACTTTAGGACTCAGCGCAGGATCTGCACTCGAAGCGGCCCCAGACTTACATTTTTCTTTTGGTTTCCAACTGGCATTTGCAGAAGATTTTGTGGCACTTCCACTCTTTGCAAAAGTCGCTTACCTCTTGCCACTCTCTAACAACATCCCCAACACTACCCTCTCTGCTAGTTTTGCTTATGCACCCTCAGTACTGACATTCTCAGATGGAGACACTTATTCAGAATTTAGAACAGAAGCAGACATGGAAGTCATTAGCAATATCCACATTTTTCTAGGCTACAGAAACATAGAAACAAATTATGAGTTCATTGACTATACACTCAGTGATAGTTTTTATGGTGGATTAAAGTTGAGCTTCTAAAAATATGAAAATTCTTGTCACTGGTGGCGCTGGATACATTGGTTCACACACCATTATTTTACTCATTGAAGCAGGTTATGAAGTGGTTATTTTTGACAACTTTTGTAATGCTTCAAAAGAAGCTGTTAAAAGAGTAGAACAGATCATTTCTCAAACACTTATAACTATTGAAGGTGATGTCAGATCTAGAAATGACCTTCATTCTGTATTTAGCGCACATACTATAGACGCTGTCATTCATTTTGCAGGGCTTAAAGCGGTAGGGGAATCTGTAGAAAAACCACTCAAGTATTATGATAACAATGTAAATGGCACGGCAGTTCTCTGCGAAGTCATGGCAGAACATGGCTGCAAATCTATTGTCTTCTCTTCTTCTGCTACCGTATATGGTGACCCACATACAACTCCTATTTTAGAAAACTTTCCACTCTCTGCCACAAACCCTTACGGACGTTCAAAACTCTTTGTAGAAGAGATACTTCGAGATTTATACATTTCAGATAATGACTGGAAAGTTGTTCTTCTACGTTACTTCAATCCTGTAGGCGCACACCCTTCAGGAACCATTGGAGAAGACCCTAACGGCATTCCCAATAACCTCATGCCTTTCATTGCCCAAACTGCAGTAGGGAAACGTGCTTCTCTTTCTGTTTTTGGTGATGACTACAATACCCCTGATGGTACAGGTGTACGTGACTACATCCATGTCATGGACTTAGCAGACGGCCACGTGAAAGCCTTAGATAAGATCAAAAGTTTTACAGAAGTCATGACCATTAACCTGGGAACAGGTATAGGCTACTCCGTACTCGACATGGTCAAAGCGTTTGAAAAAGCTTCAAACAAAACAGTTCCCTATACCATTGCACCAAGACGTGCAGGAGACATTGCAAAATGTTACGCAGACCCAAGCTACGCCAAAGAAGTGCTAGGCTGGGAGGCAAAAAAAGACATCTCTGAAATGTGTGAAGACAGCTGGCGATGGCAATCAAATAACCCTGATGGATATTCACAGACTAATTAACACGATTTTGCTATAATATCCACAATAAACAAGAAGGTCACATCCATGTCAATCAAAAAATCAATTTTCAGAGAATACGATATCAGAGGTATTTACGAAAAAGAACTCAACGAACAATCTGTTAAACTCATAGGCTATTACTTGGGTCAAAAAATAGGTGGGAACAAAGTCGTTTCTATTGGCTATGATGCACGTTCTCATTCCCCAATTTTAAGAGACTACCTCACTTCAGGACTTAACGCTGCAGGATGTAAAGTACTTGACATGGGTATGGTTGCTACACCAGTAAATTATTATTCTAACTATATTGACTTTGATGGCATAAGCACTGATGCTTCCATTATGATTACCGGTTCTCATAACCCTTCAGAGTACAATGGCTTTAAAATGACTGTGGATAAAAGTCCATTTTTTGGAGAAGCCATTTATGCTTTGGGTGATGAAATCATTGCCAACCAAGACAAAGTCATCGCTAACCATACAGACAAAATAGACATTGACGTGAAGACCCCTTACATCAACTATATGTTAAAGCAGTTTTCACATCTGAAAGACTTCCCTAAGAAAATTGTCATTGATGGTGGGAATGGCGTGGCAGACACAGTTATTACCGACATCTTTGATGGCTTAAACTTTAACTACACAGGACTTTACCTTGAGCCAGACGGTACTTTCCCTAACCATCACCCTGATCCTTCTGTAGAAGAAAACCTTGTAGATGTCAAAGCTGCTTTGGCCAAAGAGGGAGACATTGCTTTTGCTTACGATGGAGATGCCGACCGTATTGCTGTACTTACCCACAAACACAACATCAAAGGTGACCAAATGGCACTGCTTTACAGCATGAAGATGGACAAGCCAACTGTCATTGGTGAAGTGAAATGTTCACAAGTGATGTATGACGAACTTGAACGTCGTGGTGCCAAAGCCATCATGTATAAAACAGGTCACTCCAACTTAAAAGTAAAAATGAAAGAGACAAGTGCAGACCTTGCCTGTGAAGTCTCTGGACACATCTTCTTTAAACACCGCTACTTCGGTTACGACGATGCTATCTATGCCACACTCCGTATGTTAGAATTAGTACAAGATGGTATTGATCTTGATGCAGAGTTAGAAGCTTTACCAAAAGTCTTTTCAACTGAAGAGTTAAAAGTGGAGACCACTGAAGAGGAGAAATTTCTTATTATTACCAAAGTAAAAGAACTCCTTAAAAATCCTCCAGCAGATTTTCCAAAAATCCTCAATATCATAGATGTTGATGGCGTACGTATCAACTTTGAAAAAGGTTGGGGTTTGGTACGTGCATCGAACACCACACCTGTACTTGTTACACGTTTTGAATCTACCGATGAAACATTGGCAAAAGAGTATGAGTTAAAGGTCAATAAACTTATTGAGAGTGCAAAGAGCTCACTATGAGAAATCGTCTCTATTTTGACTCTCTAGATAAAAATATACAAGCGCAGGCTTTCACTGCCATAGAAAAAGAGCAAAAAACTATTGGGTATTACGGACTTCCAGAACAAGATATTGCGCCTATAGTTGACTATTGTAAAAGCATTCCAGAAACGGTAGAAACAATTGCAGTCATAGGTATTGGTGGGAGTTCTTTAGGCGCTAAAGCTATTTATGAGTTCATCAAACCTGTCAAAAGTTTAAAAAGAAAACTTTACTTTTTTGAAAGTACAGATCCTATCAATATTACGACCATACTCTCTAAATTAGACATCCAAAAAACGCATTTTCTTGTTATTTCAAAATCAGGTAACACCGTAGAAACTTTCTCTATTTATAAATACATTTACTCTCTACAAAGTAATGCCTCAGCCTATACGTTTATTACAGACCCAGATTCTCCACTTGAAAAATATGCCCATGAGATCAACGCTTCTGTACTTCACCTCCCAGATAATGTTGGAGGAAGGTTTTCTGTACTCTCAACGGTAGGGTTAGTACCTTTGGCACTGTGTGGCATAGACATCCAGGACCTACTCAATGGCGCTAAAACCATTAAAGAGAGTTTTTTCAACGATGGCTATCTCAAAGATACCTTACTTAAAAAAGCTGTCTATTATGCTAAGAATCATGCACAGTACAACATCAACTGCCTTTTCGCTTACTCTGAGACACTCACCTATTTTTGTGAATGGTATGTCCAACTTTGGGGCGAGAGTTTGGGTAAATTCCAACGTCACTCTGCTTTTAATGTAGGTCTGACCCCTATTGGGCTCATCGGTCCTAAAGATCAGCACTCCTTTTTGCAACTCATCATGGAGGGGACAAGAGACAAATCAGTCACATTTATTAAGATTGAAGACTTTCACGACAATATCACTATTCCAGACATCACACTACCCCATCTTGAATCACTAGACATATTAAACAATCTACCTTTTTCAAAACTCATCAATATGCAGTGTGATTCTGTGATAGAAGCACTCGATAAACAAGGGGACATCCCTGTAGACACCATCATCATCCCAACCGTCACAGAATGCAACATTGGTGCACTCATTTTTTATTATGAACTTCTCACATCACTTGTGGGGGAACTCATTGATGTCAACACTTACGACCAACCAGGTGTGGAAGCAGGGAAAATTATTTTGAAAAAGAAGTTGGAAGTCTAAAGCCTACTTTTTCCTACCTGCTACTCTCTACCCACTAATAACTAATAACTAATAACTAATAACTAATTTGCTATAATAGGTCCTATTAAATGGGGAAAAACAAGGGAATACTGTACTATGCACACTACCACTCTATACTTTAGTACCCTAAAAGGTACTCACAATGATTAAGAAATGTCTATTCCCTGCTGCAGGTTACGGGACACGTTTCCTTCCTGCCACTAAAGCAAACCCAAAAGAGATGCTCCCAGTCCTTACTAAGCCACTTATTCAATATGGTGTAGAAGAAGCTGTTGAAGCGGGTCTCAATACCATGGCTATTATTACAGGTCGTGGGAAACGTGCCATCGAAGACCATTTTGACATCTCTTACGAACTTGAACACCAAATTAAAGGTACAAGCAAAGAGCCTTTACTCAATGAAATCCGTTCCCTCATCTCTCAATGTACGTTCTCATACACGAGACAAGTAGAAATGAAAGGTCTAGGCCATGCCATCCTTACAGGTGAAACTCTCATAGGAAATGAAGCATTTGCAGTCATTTTGGCTGATGACCTTTGTACAAGCACAAAAGACTCTGTCCTAAAACAAATGATAAAAGTGTATGAAAAATACCAATGTTCCATCGTAGCCATTGAAGAAATTCCTATGGAAGACACTAGTAAATACGGTGTCATAGCTGGTAACTTGGTAGATGGAACAGACGATACCTACAGAGTGACAGACATGGTAGAAAAACCAGACCCTAAAGATGCCCCAACAAACATGGCTATCATCGGTCGTTACATCTTAACACCTGACATTTTTGATATTTTACGAACAACTAAACCAGGTAAAGGTGGAGAGATCCAAATCACTGATGCTTTACTTGAACAAGCGAAACAAGGTAAAGTCATCGCTTACAAGTTTAAAGGCAAGCGTTTTGACTGTGGTTCTGTTGATGGCTTTGTTGAAGCAACCAATTACTTTTATAACAAACAGAACTAAGAAAGGCCCACTATGAATTTGCATTCCAAGATTTATGTTGCTGGGCATCAAGGTTTGGTGGGTTCTGCAATTGTCAAGAATTTAATATCTAAAGGGTACAGTAACATTATAGGAAAATCACATGCTGAGCTTGATCTATTGAATCAACAAGCTACTGCTGAATTTTTTGAACGTGAAAAACCAGAATATGTTTTTCTTGCTGCTGCAAAAGTGGGTGGAATCATAGCAAATGATACTTACCGAGCAGATTTCATTTATGAAAACTTACAAGTTCAAAACAATATCATTCACCAAAGCTATCTCAATGGTGTGACAAAACTTTTATACCTTGGAAGTACCTGTATTTACCCTAAGGAAGCTCCTCAACCAATGGCTGAAGACTGCTTGATGACTTCACCATTGGAGTACACCAACGAACCCTACGCAGTAGCCAAGATCGCGGATATAAAAATGTGTGAAAGCTATAACTTACAATACGGGACCAATTATATTTCAGTCATGCCTACAAATCTTTATGGGCCTAATGATAACTTCGATCTGGAAAAGTCTCATGTCCTCCCTGCACTCATTAGAAAGATCCATCTCGGAAAAGCGCTAGATGAAAACAATTGGGATACCATTAGAGAAGACTTGAACAAATTTCCCATCAACGGCACAGATGGCAATGCTTCAGAAAAAGAAATTAAAGATATCCTAAACACATACGGTATTAAAATTCGTGACAATAAAGACTTAACCCTAAACACTCCTCAGATTTCTATTGAAATTTGGGGTTCAGGAAAACCAAGACGTGAGTTTTTATGGTCAGAAGATATGGCAGATGCCTGTGTCTTTCTCATGGAAAATAGAGATTTTAAAGATACTTACACAGAAAAAGATCAAGAAATTCGAAATACGCACATAAATATCGGTTCAGGGATTGATATTTCTATTAAAGAATTGGCTGAAACCATTCAAGAAATTGTAGGATTTAAAGGTACACTTCACTTCAATACAGAAAAACCTGATGGAACAATGAAAAAACTGACTGATGTTTCCAAACTTCATAAGCTTGGCTGGCAACATAAAGTAACACTAAACGAAGGTGTCAAGAAGTTGTATACATGGTATACAGAACAGACACACAACTAAAATATGACCTATTTTAGCTATAATAACAACGATATTTTAAAGGGATTCAATGACTAATATAATTTTATGTGGGGGATCAGGTACACGACTTTGGCCGATAAGTAGAACCCTCATGCCTAAACAGTTTGTTAAACTGTTTAATGATGAATCTCTCTTCCAACTCACTGTAAAGCGTAATGAAAGCAGCTGCGATCAGCAATTTATTGTTTCCAATGCAGAGCAGTACTTTTTAGCAGCAGATCAACTAGAAGAACTTAATTCTACACACAATAAATTCTTACTTGAACCTGTAGGCCGTAACACGGCACCAGCAATCGCGCTTGCATGTTTGGCTTTAGATAAAGATGAGATAGTCCTCGTCTCTTCATCAGACCATCTAATTAAAGATGAGAAAGCCTATGTGAAAGTTTTACAAGAAGCAAAAAAACTGGCAGAAGCAGACAACCTAGTCACCTTTGGCATCACCGCAGAGTATGCAGAAATAGGCTATGGATACATCGAAGCGGATGGAGAAGATGTAAAAGCCTTCCATGAAAAACCAGATGCCCTTACTGCACAGCAATATGTAGACGCAGGGAATTTTTACTGGAATGCAGGGATGTTTTGTTTTAAAGCATCTGTCTTTTTAGAAGAATTAGAAAAACACTCACCTGAAGTTTATAAGACTTCAAAACTAGCATATGATAATGCTAAAACTACCGATATTATTCGTATATCCCATGAAGATATGCAAGCTATCCCTGAAGATAGCATTGACTATGCTGTCATGGAAAAAAGTGATAAAGTAAAAGTAATTGCTTCTAACATAGATTGGTCAGATCTTGGAAGTTTTGATGCACTTGATGTAGAGATGCAAAAAGATGACAATGGGAACACTGCAACAGAACATCTCTATACAGTTGATGCAACAAATAACTTTGTATATTCAAAAGAACGTGCCATTGCTTTAGTAGATGTTGAAGATCTTATTGTCGTAGACACTGGAGATGCACTTCTTATCTCTAAAAAAGGTGTTTCTAAAAAAGTAAAAGAGGTTGTAAAACAGCTTAAAAAAGGTGAGTCCGAACTACACCATATTCACCTTACTGCTCATCGTCCGTGGGGAACATACACTATCTTGGAAGACAGTGAAAAATACAAAATTAAACGTATTGTTGTGAAACCAGGAAAACGTTTAAGTCTTCAAAAACATTCCCACAGGTCAGAGCACTGGATAGTGGTTTCAGGAACAGCGCTTGTTACTGTGGGAGATACACAATGTATTATTCATCCAAATGAGTCAACCTATATTCCTATGGGTGAAGTGCATCGCTTAGAAAATCAAGGTACCATTGATGTTGTTCTTATAGAAGCCCAAGTAGGTTCTTATCTTGGCGAAGATGATATTGTAAGATTAGATGATGATTTTGAAAGATGTTAAGCTGTGAAAAATAATTATAAAGACCTCCTCATAGAGTTGGTGAGAAAAGAAATTAAAATACGTTACAAAAATAGCTATTTAGGGTATGTATGGTCCATAGCAAACCCATTAATGTTGGCTATGGTTTTTTATTTTGTATTTCAAGTCATTACGCGTATGGAGATGGAAAACTACGCACTGTTCTTAGTCACAGGGCTTTTTATTTGGCAATGGCTTGCCAATACAATTACAGTGGCCACAATGCTTTTTGTCGGTAATGCCCCTCTCATCAAAAAAGTAAATTTTCCTAGAAATTTTTTAGCTATAGCACTTGTTCTAAGTGAAGGTTTTAACTTTTTCTTTTCTCTTTTTGTGGTTGCAGCCTTTATGATTTATTATTCTAAAATTCCTTCTTTTAGTTTACTTATCGGTATCCCTGTTATGTTTCTAATTACCTCAATATTTGTATATGGGTTATCTCTACTTATCGGAACTTTAAATCTCTTTTTTAGAGACTTAGAGAGACTGGTACAAGTATTTGTGATGTTTATGTTTTACGCAACACCTATTTTGTATCCTGTTTCAATGATCCCTGAAAAGTACAGTTACCTACTCTATGCAAACCCATTTACTCCTTTTGTAATAAGCTGGAGAGAAATGTTATTGAACAACACCTATGCTACAGACTTCATTTTAATATCAATCGTCTACGCGTTGATTTCCTTAGCAGCAGGAACTTTTGTATATAATAAATTAAAATATAAATTTGCAGAGTTAATATGACAAGAATAAAATTTGAAAATGTGTCAAAACATTATAGACTTATAAACAGTGGTGGCATTAAAACCTTTTTGTTTAACTTCGTAAGCCAAATCAAATCTTATAGAAAAAATGTCTTCCATGCCTTGGAAGATATAAGTTTTGAAATTAAAGACAAAGAAGTTGTTGGTATCATAGGAAGAAATGGTGCTGGTAAAAGTACTACTTTAGGTCTCATTGCAGGTGTGCTGTCTCCTACCTCTGGAAATGTTGAAGTAAAAGGGCGCATAGCTCCACTGCTTGAACTAGGTGCTGGTTTCCATCATGACCTGACAGGTAGAGAGAACATTGTTTTAAATGGTCTTTTACTTGGGATGTCTAAAAAGGATATTGTCTCTAAAGTAGATGAGATCATAGAATTTTCAGAACTTGAAGAGTTTATAGACCAACCCATAAGAATGTACTCTTCAGGTATGTTATCTAGACTTGGTTTTTCCATTGCTATACAAACAAACCCAGAGATACTCCTCATCGATGAAGTACTCTCTGTTGGGGACAAAGGTTTCCAAAAGAAAAGTGCAGATAAAATTCATGAGTTTAGAGAAAAAGGTATTACGATTGTTTTTGTTTCTCATGATGTTGGTACCGTTGAGAAACTATGTGACAAGGTTATTTGGATTGAAAACCATAAGATAAAAATGATTGGTAATGCCAAAGATGTAATAAGCGCGTATACAGATGAATAAGGTGGAAAATTAATGTTGAAAAGTTTACGAGGTATCGCTGGAGCATATATCGCTTACCCTATTGCAGAAAGCTTTGAAAAAAGAAATATTAGTTCAAAAGTGAAAGAACTTGAGAACTACTATAAAACCTCTTTTGAAAAAAGAAAAGAACATGCGCATCATCAACTTGTTGAAATATTAAATTTTTCAAATCGAAATATACCTTATTATAAAGATCTATTTTCATCTCTAAACTTTGACCCTGAGTCTGTTCGTCGCGATATTAAGTACTTAGAAGAGATCCCTTATTTGACAAAAGAGATCATCCGAGAACAGGGAGATAGACTCTTTTCAACACCTTTGGAAAGCATACGTCATCATCATAGAAAAACAGGGGGTTCAACAGGTGTTTCTATGGATGTATATTATGATCAAATCGGATTGGACTATTCTGCAGCCGTAACAAAGTATGCTCGTCAACGTATAGGTCACTCTGCACATAAGTCAGAACTACATTTCGCGGCAAGTTTTGCAGAACCTCCCAAAACAACTTTACCCTCTAAAGATGACATTAAAAACTTTGCACTAAACCGAAGCAATGCTTTTTTTGACAGATTAGACAGTATCGGTCTAGAAAAAATATGGCAAACACTTCAACAAAGAAGAGTGAACTTAGTACATGGGCACCCTTCAACATTATATGCCTTGGCATGTTATGTAGAGTCAAAGCATCAAGGTAAAAAAGTGTTTGATATTTTCGAATCTAGTGGAGAACTTTTACAGCCTTATATGCGCGAGAAGATTGCAGAGGTATTTAACTGTAAAGTAATTGACCGTTACGGTTCTGCTGAGTTTGGTGTCATTGCCTATGAGCTTGATGGTCACGAGAATGGTCTGCAAGTACTTGAGTCAGAAGGCTGGCCAGAAAACAGAAGCACAGAAGATGGCGATGAACTTGTGTTTACAGGTTTTCACAACCGTCTTATGCCACTCATTCGTTATGCAACGGGAGACATGGCAAAAGTAGAAGAAACGAAAAATGCTTTTGTTTTGACCAATGTAGTGGGTCGCATCCATGACATGGTTCCTATCAATGGCATAGAGTACCCTACCCATAACATTATGGATATATTGGACCATTTGGTTGGAGGCATTCAGGAGTTTCAGATAGACTTGAGAGAAGACAAACCTGTTTTACGCATAGCACTGGAGCCTACAGCTATTGTAGAGGAAATAAGCGCTAAGATAAAAGCACAGTGGCAAGATGCCTTTAACGTTGAATATGTGGGTCACGAAGATTTCATTCGTGTAGGTAATCGTGCTAAATTTAGACATGTGGTGAAATGATGAAAACATTTAAATTAACAGCAAAAAAAATACTATCTAGTGATATTAAATTATCTTTACATGCATTAGATAACTTAAGTACATTAAATCTTTTTAATACTATAGAAAAAACCTCTAAACATATTTTAATCACCGATGAAAATGTAGATATCTTATATGCAAAAAAAATTATTGAACAAATTGAAGCCAATGGATATAATGTTCTAAAATTAATTATTCCTCCTTATGATAAATCTAAGAATTTGCAAGAATACTCACGTTTAGCGGATGAATGTTTAAATTACGGTTTTGATAAGCACTCAGTCATTTTTAGTCTTGGTGGTGGAGTAGTCAATAATATAGCAGGTTTTTTAGCTTCTACATTATATAGAGGTATCGGCCTAATTCACTTTCCTACAAGTATGCTAGCTCAAGTTGATGCGGCAATAGATTTTAAACAAGCGGTGAACCACAACCAGGGTAAAAACTTACTTGGTAGTTATTATCCAGCTTCACAAATTATTATTGATCCTACTGTACTTAAAACATTAGATCGTAGATTTATAGTAGATGGTTTATCTGAAAGTATCAAACATGCCTTATGTCAAGATAGACCTTTTTATGACTTCCTTGAAAAAAATGTAGAGAATTTGGATGATGAAAATATTTTACTTGAAATCATTCAACGATCAATTGAATTAAAATTAGAATTAATGAATGATGATCTAGAAGATGACTTTGATGAGACCATTAAACAATATGGACATGCACTAGGTCACGCTATTGAACACCTTTCCAATGGTGAAATCTATCATGGAGAAGCTATAGCAATAGGTATGTGTGTATCAAGCGAAATAGCATTATTATTGGGATTGTCCGATGAGAGAACAAGAGACTTACACTACTCTATATTTGATAAATATAGTCTTCCAACAGTCGTACCGAAAAAATATAGTTTTGATAACATATGGAACAAAATGAAATATGATAAACATAGTCTGAATGGCAAAGTATATACAGGTATTCTTCAAAGTGTTGGCAGTATGGCACTGACTAAGTCAGGTGAATATGGTCATTATATAGAAGAAGACTTGTTAAGACAAGCTATTGACAAAAATCAACAGCGCATAAAAAAGTAAGTCCCAGTTATATGTCTAAAACAATCTTCTATGATGTAACTGAATTAGTTCAATACGATAAGGGTACGGGTATTCAAAGGGTTACACGTGCAATTTTAAATATATTAAAATTATCACCACCTTTAGATTGGAAAATTGTACCTGTTCGAGGAGATATTAAAGATGGTAACTACTACAGTGTTTCATTCGCAACTAAGACATTTTTGACTTATGATGATACCAATACTATCATCAGCCCTCAATCTGGAGATATCTTTTTAAGTGTTGACCTTACATATAATATTACACCATCATTGAGAAATAAACTTACCTCATATAGAAAAAAAGGCATAGGGATATTTTTTGTTCTTTACGATTTAATACCTATAGAATACCCTCATTGGTTTGAAGGTACAAATAATTGGTTCGAAGGGAATAGTTATTTAGAATTATTTAATTATTGGTTTGATACTGCAGTAAATGAAAGTGATGGATTAATTTGTATTTCAGAATCTGTTCAAAAACATGCAGCTTTGTGGCTAAAACAAAATAAAGAACAAGTGAAAAATAATGTAAATCTTGATTTTTTTCATCTTGGCTGCGACTTTGAAGAAAGTGTATCAGCTATTGAATGGGATAAGGACTTAAAGAATACAATTGAAAAACTTCAAGGTAGTATTAATTATCTAATGGTTGGAACAATTGAACCACGAAAGGGTTATGCTCTTGCCTTATATACTTTTGAAAAACTTTGGGCAAAAGGTGAGAATGTCAACCTTATTATAGTAGGTCGTCCAGGATGGCATGTTGAGGATTTAATATTAAAAATCCAATCTCACCCTGAATTAAATAAACGATTGTTTTGGTTCAATGGTATAAATGATGAATATTTAATGAAAATATATAATTCATCATCTGTCCTTCTTGCCCTATCTGAAGCTGAAGGTTTTGGACTACCTCTTGTAGAGGCAGGACATTACGATTTGCCAATTATTGCACGGGACATACCTGTTTTTAGAGAAGTTTGCAAGGATGGTGCTTATTATATGACAGCAAATAATCCCCAAGAATTATTAGTTGAAATAGAATCTTGGCAAAATAAGTTTGAAAAAGATATTCACCCAAAATCTAAAGATATAAAACCACAATCTTGGAAGACAGCAACGAGACAACTATTTACTGCTATTGAGAGAATGCAAGACATAAAGTTTAAATGGAATGACTAGATGAATAATAAACATATTTTAATCACAGGTGCTAGTCGAGGTATCGGCTTAGAGATAGCAAAAATGTTAGCTGAAAAAAACTACTCTCTTGTCCTGACGACAAGTAATGAGATATCTGCTTCTAAATTATCAGAAATGTCATTTGTAAAAAACAACAATGTAAAAGTATATGCTCTTGATCAGGAAAATAAACTAGAAATAGCAAGTTTTATAAAAAAGTGGGATCAAGAGTTATGGGGAATTGTACACAATGCTGGTATTTGTAAAACCCTAGGCATTAAAGATGAGGGGGATGACCCATTAGATGAAGTCTTAAATACAAACCTTATTGGGCCATATCTATTGACAAAAAAACTACTTCCTTTTTTAAGTCGTCCTGGACGCATTGTAAATATCACTTCACAATTAGGACACGAAGGTCGTGCTGAGTATTCTGCTTATTGTGCCTCTAAATTTGGATTGATCGGTATGACAAAATGCTGGGCAAAAGAACTTGGAGAAGAAGGCATTACTGTTAATGCTGTTTCACCGGGTTGGGTAGACACAGAAATGGGGAAACTAGATATGAACCGAATGGCAGAGGAAGCAGGAAAAACATCAGAGCAGTACTACAAAGAAATTTGTAAACCTCTAGAGTTAAAACGTTTTAACTCTACAACAGAAGTTGCAAACCTTGTTTCATTTTTACTTTCAGAAGAAGCTTCTGGAATTACGGGTAGAGATTGGTTGATGCAAACTATTTGGAATGAATTATGAAAATACTCTTTAACACATACCCTGTTGCTTTCGATAAACCTGGTGGAGGTGAAGTTCAACTTTTACAATACCAAAAGTATATACATAACAAGGAGAATATAGATATTAACCTATTTAATCTGTGGAAACCAGATTTTTTGAACTATGATATAGTACATTATTTTTCTTGTATGGGTGGTAGTGTACACTTTTTATCACATGTAAAAAAACTTGAACTTCCCCTAATAATATCTCCTAATTTATGGGTTACGGAAGAAACCAAACATTTATACCCTTTTGATGAAATTCGCAATGACTTTATATTGGCAGATGTCATTATTGGAAACTCTGACACCGAATGTAATTTATTGTCCGATATTTTCACTATGCCACGTGGAAAATTTCTTACGATATATAACGGTATAGAAGAGAGTTTTTTTGAGCCAATTGATACTTCACTCTTTTTAGATCATTTTAATATTAGTGAAAAATTTATTTTAAATGTAGCAAATATTGAACCAAGGAAAAATCAACTTTCGTTGATAAAGGCAATGAAAAATTTTCCTGAATTAAAACTAGTTATGCTTGGATATATACGTGATCAACAATATTTAGAGGAGTGCCTAAATGAGGGTGGCAACCAAATTATATATTTGGGTTCATTGCCCCATGATTCATTATTGTTAAAATCAGCATATGCCGCATGTGAATTATTTGCACTTCCAAGTACTGTGGAAACACCCGGTCTGGCTGCATTAGAAGCCGCTGCAATGGGGGCCAAGATTTTAGTCACATTAGAAGGTTGCACCCAAGAGTATTTTGGGAATTATGTTACTTATGTAGATCCTAACTCTGAAGAAGATATTAAAGAAGGCATAAGTAAATCATTAAATAAACAATGTTCTAAAGAACTTTATAAACATATGAAAGAAAACTTTTTATGGTCTAATGTAGTGAAAAAACTATCTAATACTTATGAAAAGTTAAACAATTTAAACAGACTGAAAAGAAGCGGAAAAGGCTTTAAAGAGATAGAAGGTGACGGTCAAGGGAACTTCTTTATGTGGAGTGATTTCAAACCAGAGTTTGAATGGGATAATGGAGTATTGAGCTTCTTATGGCGTTCTGTCAATCCTACAACTCTAGATATACTGGTTGATGATGAGATCATAGAATCTCAAAAAGAAGTATATCAGGAATGGACAAGATATAGCATTTGTTTACAAAACCCCAGTGATACTAAAAATAAAGTTACATTCAATATCAAAGATACTTCTGATGATCTAAATTTAGGTATTGCACTTAGAGATGTTAAATTTGAACTTCAAAATTAACATATAAAGGAACAAATAATATGCGTATACTTATAGATTTACAAGCATGTCAAGGTGAAAGTCGTTTTAGGGGAATAGGACATTACTCTTTTTCTTTAGCGCAGTCTATGGCTAAACTTGGGAAAGAACGTGGTCATGATATTTGGTTACTATTGAATTCTTTATATGATAGTAAGGATTTAAGCGATAAATTTCTACAATGGATTCCTCGTGAACATATCGTTGAGTTTGGAATAGATGATAACATGTTATTAGAAGATATACGATTACAAGTCATAAATAAGATTCATCCAGATATTATACATATAACAGAACCCTTTGGTGGGTATTTAGATGATGTGGTAGTTTCCATCTCTAACACCAGTAAAGACATCTATACTGCGACAACATTATATGATTTCATTCCATTTATTCATCCAGATCTATATTTAATAGATGAAAATTATAGAAAATTCTATCTTGAGAGATTAGATACAATCAAACAATCAAATCTGTTTTTAGCAATTTCAGAACATTCAAAGAATGAGGGTATAAATGTTCTAAACTTAATACCAGAACAGGTAAGTAATATATCTGCCGCTGTTGATAGTCAATTTAAGAAAAATAATTATTCTGAGGAAGAACAGTTTGAATTATTGAAAAAATATAATATTAAGCAGTCATTTGTTTTGTATGTACCAGGTGGATTTGACCCTCGTAAAAACTTTGATCGTTTATTAATAGCGTATTCTAAACTATCATTAGATATTAGAAACAAACATCAAGTTGTTATTGGTAGTAAAGTCTCAGATGAAATAAAAATAGATATTTTAAATAAAGCAAATTCTTATGGTATTGATAGTGACTCTATTGTTCTTACAGGTTATTTAGATGAAAATGAACTTATAGCATTATATAATCTCTGTAAACTTTATGTTTTTCCTTCTTTACATGAAGGATTTGGTTTACCTGTACTCGAAGCTATGGCATGTGGTGCTCCAGTGATTGGTTCAAATACGACAAGTATTCCCGAAGTGATTGGATATGAAGATGCCCTCTTTGATCCATATTCAGTTGAAAGTATATACATTAAAATGCATAAATGCTTAACAGATAAAAACTTTGAGAATACTTTAAGAAAACACTCCGAAGAACATGCAAAAAAATTCTCATGGGATAACTCAGCTATAAAGGCATTAGATAAATTTGAAGAATTTTATAAAGAAATTAAAAAGGAGATATAAATATGTATAGCTTACACAAACAATTACTTATAGACATATCTGAGTTGGTTAACCAAGATTCTAAAACAGGTATCCAAAGGGTGGTAAGAAGTATTCTTAAAGAACTTTTAACTAATCCCCCTTTAGGATATAAAGTCGAGGCAGTATTTGGAACACCTGAAAATGAAGGGTATTATTATGCAAAAAAATTTCTAAGTAATTTTTTTACTCCTCAAGAGAATCAAGATTCACTATCTCTTAATGGACAATGTACAAAAACTGTTGAACCTCCCATATCTGAAGAGCCTATCCAATTTAATAAAGGCGATATTTTTCTAGGATTAGATTTACAACATCATGTTGTCTTGAAACAAGCACCGTTTTACCAAAAAATGAGAGAAAAAAAAGTAAAAGTTTATTTTATTATTTATGATTTACTACCAGTGTTAATGCCTCATGTTTTTCATGAAAGTGTAGAAAACTTACATCATGAATGGCTAAGTATTTTAGCACAAAATGATGGTGTAATATGCATATCTAAAGCTGTAGCAGATGAATTTAAAATATGGTTAAAAAAGCATAAAAATGAATACTATGCATCTTGTCAAGTTCAATGGTTTCACTTAGGTGCAGATGTTGATGCATCTGTGCCTACTCTTGGTATTCCTGATGATGGAAATTCTGTGATTAAGATACTTTCATCTTCTCCTACATTTTTAATGGTTGGCACTGTAGAACCGCGTAAAGGGCAAGAACAAACGTTGGCATCATTTGAATTACTATGGGAGCAAGGTTTAAATATAAACTTAGTCATTGTCGGTAAACAAGGGTGGGATGTTGAAGTTCTCATTGAAAAGATAACGAATCACCCAGAATTAGGTAAACGACTATTTTGGTTAAATGGTATTAGTGATGAATATTTAGAAACAGTTTATAAAGTATCTACATGTCTAATCGCTGCTAGTGAAGGAGAAGGTTTCGGATTGCCATTAATTGAAGCTGCACAACACAAACTTCCAATTATTGCTAGAGATATCCCTGTATTTAAAGAAGTTGCGGGAGAGTATGCTTACTATTTTGAAAATGATAATAATCCTGAAGTTTTTGTAGATACTGTAAAAAAGTGGTTAGAACTATATGAAATTGATAAGCATCCGAAATCAGATGATATGCCATGGTTGACTTGGGAAGAGAGTACACAGGCACTTATAAAAGTGCTAGGTACCTGATGGGTTTATTTAATCTTTTGAGACCTAGATTAAATATAAGTATGCTTATTGCACTATTAATTATTTTAACAATGACTTTTTATTCTGTTTTAGCTTTAAATAGTTTTTATACTTATAAAAAAATAGTTAATCCAACATTAGAGCTAACACTGGATAGATTTCATTTCTTCTTAAAAAATGAGTTAAAAAAAGAGTATATTAATATTACTACTCCTAAAGCTTTGAATGATGATGAATCTCCTTTAAAAACTTTTCGAATCACTGTAAAACAAACAGATATTGATGGATTGAGTGAAGACTTACCTATAAGCGGGAAAGACCATTATGTAGATGCATATATGTCTGCTAGTGACAAAAAAGATGCCATTTATAAAGTGAAAATGAGGTATAGAGGTGATAATACCTTCCATTGGATGTACGCACAAAAATCTTTAAGATTAAAATTAGCCAAAAATGATGTGTACAATATGGCAAAATCCTTTAACCTCATTAACCCACCTATGTTCTTGCAAATTAGAGATATGATTAGCTATCAAATAGCTTCTGATTTAGGACTTATTACACCAGAATATTATCCTGTTAGGGTATTTATAAATGGTGCGTATATGGGAACATATATTTACTTAAGTCAAGTCGATGAAAGTCTACTTAGAAAACATAAATTAATGCCAGGAAGTATTTACTATGGAGAGGCCGCACCTATTAATGAAAATGGTATTTTTGATCTGTGTTTCAATGAGAAATATTGGCAAAAAAAAGCAGCAAGAAATGCTGAACAAAAAGAAAATAGAGACGATATCCAGTATTTTATTGAAGCTACAAATGATATGAATCATATGCAATTCTTTGATTTTGTTAATACAATGATTAATAAAGAAAAGTATTTCTCATATATAGCATTAGATCGTTTTACGGGTAGTCCTCATCATGACTTTGGACATAATCTGAAATTGTACTTTGACCCCTATAAAGGAAAATTTGAACCCATTGAGTGGGATATCAGGTTTTGGACTGATTCCGAATTAAAAGATGAATCGCTTTACCAATTTATTCTCAAGGCCTCTGAAAATCCAATATTTGATGCAGAAATTGATAGAATACTTTATAAAATGTTAAATGAATACCCTATAAGCTTGCTTGAAAAAAAATATTCAAGTATTTTAAATAAAGTAGAAAAAGATGTTAAAGCTGATATGTATAAAGATACTGCAACCTGGTTACCAAAATTATTTTCTAATCCACCTTGGTATTCTTTAGCATTTAGCTTTGATGATTTAACAGATCAATTTCACAATGATATAAAAAAAATTGATAAAAGATTAAGTAACCTTCATAAAATTATCAATAATACTAAAATTAAATATTACCTAGAAAAAAATCATATTTACTTTGAAGTAAGTGGAAACTCACCTATAAAACTTATATTTCCTCGAGAATACAATCTTACTGTATTTAAAATATTTCGGGAGGAAGAATATAAAGTTAATAACAATGAAATTTTATACCCAGGCAAAGAATTAATACAAAATGGACAAACAAAATATCCTATTGCATTCCACGGTAGAGATAAAGTGGGAAGTGCTAATTTAGTTTATGAATTTGTAATAAATAAGCAAGAACTCATAGATAGCTTTGTAACTCATATACGATATATTAATGATATCACAGGGAAGAATGTTATTCCAGAAAAGAGTAATATAAACTTTAAGCAAAATCATACAATCATTCATCCCTGGATATTTACAAAACCTGCTCAGAATAAAATATTTGAAGGGCCTATCCATGTAAATAAAACTATAGTTTTTAATAAAAATACAACAGTAATTATAAAACCAAACACAACTTTTATAATGGATGAAAATACCTCTATCTATTTTTATGGAAAAGTATCTGCAATAGGAACAAAAGAGAAACCAATAAAATTCATAGCAAAAGATCCAAATAAGCCTTGGGGATTAGTGGCAGTGCAAGGAAAAGCTGCAAGTGGAAGTAAATTTGAGTACTGTGAATTTAAAAATGGATCTATAGATACAAGAAATCTTATTCACTACACATCACCGTTTAATATACATGATGTTGACTGGTTTGAAGTTCGCCACTGTAAGATAGCTCGTAACCATGTGGGTGATGATGCTATGCACATTGCTTATGCAAAAGGTATTGTAGATAGTTGTGAGTTTACAAATGCTCGAAGTGATGGACTAGATATAGATATATCTGATGTGAACATCACAAATAACATATTTTACAAAAGTGGTAATGATGGGTTAGACATCATGACAACGACTATGAATGCCTCAAATAATGTATTTATCGATATGGGAGATAAAGGTATATCCGTAGGTGAATGGTCAGAGGCGAACATAACAGATAGTTTCTTTTTAAGAACACTCATAGGGACGGAGATAAAAGACAAGTCTCATGTTGTTGCGAATAATTTAATATATGTCGATTCAAAAGCAAAGGCCATAAACCTCTACAATAAAAACAAACGTTATGACACAGGTGGTTTTTTAGATGCTAAGACAATCTATATGTTAGGCAATACAAAAGTTAAAGCAGATAAGCGATCGGCTCAAAAAATTGAGCATAAAATAGAAGATGACTTACCTAGTTTAAAACAGTTTCAATGGTATGACAATATCCAGCAAACACCATACAAAAAGTACCTAGATGAAGTAGAGGTGAAATATGCTCATTAAAAAATATTTTCCTAGTTTAGGATTTATAATACTTACTATCACTATACTTTTAAGTGTTTTATTTATTCAGTGGGCTTTAGGCCCTTTAAATTATGAACAAGCTAAGCTTAAAGAAAATAAAGGTCAGGAACTCATACAAAAAGGACAAACTAAAGAAGCAAGTCAACATTTTTTGCATGCTGCTCAGTTAACTAATAACAAAATAGACAAATCAAGACGATATTACTTTGTAGCTAGTACAAACGCAATAGAAAAAGATAAAATAAAATATCTAAAAATGGCATATGAATTAAATAGGTATAATACGAAGGCTGAGGAGAAATTAAAAATATTACTCGGTAAAAACATATATACTAAATATGTAGATACAATCAATAGTAAAATTAAATACAAGGATGATTCCTACGACTATTGGGTAAAAGAAAAAGTTTTATATAGAACTTACAAAAATGAAATATCTTTTAAATATGGGAATAGATATAGTGATGGGTGGAGTAAGGGATCTACAGCGACTATAGCTATTGATGTTAAAAATAGTTTTGAATATAAGTATGAAATAGAGTATTACACAAGTAATACACTTAGCCCTAATCATGTTGTACAACTATATGTAGATAATCACCTGATGAATAAAACAGTAATACGTACACATCAAAAACATACTTATAGATTTTCGATTCCTAAAGGAATACATACCGTATCCATCACAATTGATGATACCTTTGTGCCAAAAGAGTTGAGGATAAATGAAGACTCTCGGACTCTCGGTGTAAACTTTAAAGTCAAGGTCGTTAAGGTGAAAATTGATGAATAACCTACAAGTTAAACGAAATGAATTAAAATACTATATTTCTAATTTAGAATACCAAGCAATGGTCAATAAGCTTGTCCATGTACTGAAACCTGATGCTTTCAGTACACCAGGGAAAGGCTACTTTATACGAAGTCTTTACTTTGATTCGCATGATGATGAGTGTCTTTATGAAAAACAGTCAGGTGATATGTTTAGAGCAAAGTACCGAATGCGGATTTATGACACTAAAACCGATACAGTCAAGTTTGAGATTAAAAATAAGGCTAATAACCAGATATTTAAAGAGACTGCTACCATTTCAAAAAAGAGTGCCTATAAGATAATTGATGGGGAGTATGGGGAGTTATTGACTTATAATAATCCTATTTTAAATAAGATTTTTAAAAAGTTTACAGAAAAACAGTATAAACCAAAAGTTATCATTGACTATACAAGAGATGCTTTTATGTTTGACTTTTTTAATCTTCGTATTACCTTTGATAAAGACTTACACTCGTGTAACACTGACTTTGACATCTTTAGTGATAACTTACATACGATACCCGTAATACTAGAAGGCAAACAGATAATGGAGATAAAGTACGAAACTGCTCTTCCTGAGTATATACACAGAACACTTCAACTCGATGCAGTTGAAAGAATGGCAATAAGTAAATATACTTTAGGAAGAAGATTCTTCAAAATTGAACAATGGGAAGACAATTAAATTTGTAATACAAGCAAATACAAATTTTAAAACAACAAAAGGAAAAACAGATGCAAGAACAATTGAATTACAGTGATATATTTAACAAGAGCTTTGTAGCAATGCAAAGTGGTATGGAGCGTTTTAGCGCAATCGAAATACTTATAAACCTAGGGGTGTCTTTTATCGTAGGTCTGTTTATATTTTATGTCTATAAGAAAACTTTTCAAGGGGTACTTTACCAAAGAAGTTTCAATGTTTCTTTAGTGGCAATTGCGATGGTAATAACACTAATTATTATGACCATTAGTGGTAACTTGGTTCTTTCTCTTGGTATGGTTGGTGCACTTTCCATTGTGCGTTTTCGTACACCTATCAAAGATCCTGTTGATTTAGTATTTATCTTTTGGGCAATTACAATAGGTATAGCAAATGGTGTAGGGTACTTCAATATTTCTATTATTGGTTCCATTGTAATGACCATAGTTCTTCTATTTATGACACGTAAATCAGAAGAAGAGCAACCTTACTTACTTGTTCTTCAAGTACCCACCACTACAGATGCAACACCTGTAGTAAAAGAGATAAAAAAAGCTGTAGAGCGTTTTATGCTGAAGTCTAAAACGATTACCCCACAGTATGAAGAGATAACCGCTGAAGTAAGACTCAAAGGTGATGATACTTCATTTTTAAATAAACTTCATAGTGATGATAAAATCATCAAAGCAACACTTATAACTTACTCTGGCGACTTGGCACAAGTATGAAAAAAGTTACAGGGTTCCTCGCTTTTCTTTCTATCTTGTCTGCACAAGAGATAGTCTTGAAGCCTGCTGGAGAATATAAAATACTTTCCAATGTTCATTTGGTTAATGGCGTATCTTATAAAAAGCCTGATTACCAAGCGCTCATAGAAATACCCGCAGGAACAACTGCCAAATGGGAAGTAAACCATGAAACAGGACATCTTGAATGGGAATTTAAAAACAAGAAACCAAGAAATGTAAAATTTTTAGGTTACCCGGGAAACTATGGCTTCATTCCTCAAACTATTTTAGAAAAAAATGAAGGTGGAGATGGTGACCCACTTGATATCATCGTTTTGGGATCGGCTGTTGACAGGGGAAGTATTCAGGCAGTAAAAGTACTGGGTGCTTTAAAGCTTTTAGACAGTGGAGAACAGGATGATAAGATTATAGCTGTTCCCATGAATGGCCCTTTTTCTAAGGTAGAAAGCCTTGGTGAATTGATGACTGAATTTCCAGGAACAGTAGAGATTATTCGATACTGGTTTACAGGATACAAAGGTGGGGAAATGCATTTTATGGGCTACATGAAACGTAAAGAAGCTGAAGTTCTTATAGAAAAAGCCCATGAGAGTTGGAGTAAACAACATCATGCTCATTAGAATCTTTTTATCTGTTTTTCTACTGTTTACTACTTGTCATTCAAGTACCAATATCAAACAATCTTTTATAATAAAAAAAGAGTTTTCTGTAATAAAAAAAGAGATTGACAATTACTTAGCTACAAAAAAGTATAATGCAAAACAAACCGATGACAAAATTTTAGAAATGTATTTTGATGTCCCTGAGCTTAACTACTTAAAACAAAATGGGATGATCCGTTATAGGGCTGTTGAGTACCGTTCAAAGAAAAAAAATAAAATAAAATATAGAGAAAGTATTGCGTATACTCTTGACGGAAACACTACTTCTACTTTTTCAGTAAAACATTACAACAATATAAAAAGCATGCAAGAGAAACATCCAATGCTTACTCTGGTTAAGCGTAAAGAACGCCAGGTTTTTTTAAATCAACTTCATCAAGATGGCGTTAAATATCCTATGCGATTAAAAAAGATTGTACAAGTTTCAAAAGTCGTGCATACACTTGCTGTTGAGAACAATTCTAATAAAATAGCCAATATAAGTATTAGCCAAGTGGAAGCCTCAGCTTTAGATCAAGAAACGAACTATGTGATGCTAACTCTTGAAACAGATAATACTACAAATGTTAGCAAAGAAATAAAAAACTTATTGGGTCTTCAGGCCATTGCTAAAACAGAATATCAACTGGCTTTTGATGAGATGAATAACAATGTATTTCTTTTTTATTGGATACTCAGATATCCATACTTAATAAACTTACTTTATGGACTGGGCTTTGGTCTGATTGGTTTTATGCTTATATTTCTTCTCTTTAGAAAAAGACTTATGTTTAACGATTAAGTATGATTAGATAAAATAACAGTAACAAAAATAGGGGACATCATGAAAAAAGCAATCGTTACAGGAATAACAGGACAGGATGCTGCATATTTAGCAGAGCTACTTTTAGAAAAAGGTTATGAAGTTTACGGAACTTACAGAAGAACATCTTCTGTAAACTTTTGGAGAATAGAAGAGCTTGGTATTGAAAACCATGAGAACCTTCACCTCATAGAGTATGACCTAACAGATCAGGCAAACTCTGTGCATATGGTTATGGATATCCAACCTGATGAGATCTATAACTTGGCAGCACAAAGTTTTGTAGGGGTTTCTTTTGATCAACCTATTGCTACTGCGCATATTACAGGGCTTGGTTGTGTACATTTACTTGAAGCAATCCGCATCGTTAACCCTAAGATTAAATTCTACCAAGCAAGTACTTCTGAAATGTTTGGTGATGTTCAAGAAATTCCTCAAACTGAAAAGACACCTTTTTGGCCTAGAAGCCCTTATGGTGCAGCAAAAATGTATGCACACTGGATGGTGGTAAACTATAGAGAGTCTTATGATATGTTTGCCTCTTCTGGGATCTTGTTTAACCATGAGTCACCACTTCGTGGACGTGAATTTGTTACACGTAAGATTACAGACTCTGTTGCAAAGATAAAGCTTGGAAAACTCGACTGCATAGAGCTTGGAAACATGGATGCTAAACGTGACTGGGGTTATGCAAAAGACTACATAGAAGGTATGTACCTTATGCTTCAAGCCGATAAACCAGACACTTATGTCTTGGCTACAAACCGAACTGAAACCGTTCGTGACTTTGTAACGATGGCGTTTAAAGCAATAGATGTAGAGTTAGAGTGGAAAGGTTCTGCTGAAGATGAAACTGCTACTGACAAAGCAACTGGGAAAGTTGTTGTAAAAGTAAATCCTAAATTTTACAGACCTGCAGAAGTTGACTTACTCATAGGAAACCCTGAAAAAGCTAAAAAAGAGTTAGGTTGGGAACCTAAGTGTACACTAGAAGAGCTATGTGACATGATGGTAAAAGCTGACTTGAGAAGAAATGAAGCTGGATTCTCATTCTAATAAAGTCCTCATTACGGGGATAAACGGTTTTACCGGAGTACATTTAGAAAAGTACTTGACTGCACAGGGTTTTGATGTTTTCGGTACAGTGATTGATACACCTAAAGAGGACAATCACTTACAGTGCGACATTAGAAAAAAAGACCAGGTTAATACTGTTATCTCTACGATCAAACCTGATTATGTCATCCATATAGCTGCTATCTCTTTTGTTGGAGAGAGCAATGCCTCTTTGATTTATGATGTTAATGTCATAGGTACTGAAAACATCTTGCAAGCACTGCTTGAAAATGACATCAGACCGAAAAAAATCATTTTAGCAAGTTCTGCTACAGTTTATGGGAACCAAGGTCAAGAAGTTTTAGATGAATCTATGTGCCCTGCTCCTGTGAACCACTATGGTATTAGTAAACTTGCTATGGAGCATATGGCAGCGAACTATTTTGATGCACTTGACATCATCATTACCCGTCCATTTAACTACACGGGAATAGGTCAGGAAGCACACTTCCTCATACCAAAGATCGTTTCTCATTTTAGAGAAGGAAAAAAAGAGATAGAACTTGGAAATATACATGTTTCCAGAGAATTTAATGCTATTTCTTCAGTTCTAAACATCTATCATAAACTTCTTTTATGTGATACTAAGTCCAGCATTGTGAACCTCTCTTCAAATAAACCTATAAAACTTTTAGATGTGATTGACATGATGAATGACATTGCAGGATATGAAATAGAAGTCAAAGTAAACCCTGCCTTTGTAAGAGCCAATGAGATAAAATCGCTTGCTGGTTCAACTACTGAACTTACAACACTGATAGGTGACATAACACTAAGTCCTTTTCAAGATACCTTAAATGAAATGTATAAGGCCAAATAAACAATGATTCACATCACCGCATCAAACAAAATGGCTTATGAAATAGTTCAAAAAGCATTTACACGAAGCCATGGCAATATTGTATCTCATAATGATACGAATATATATTGTTTTATCTCCCCTAATGCAGAAGATGAGGAAACTATCTCTAAACTCATTTTGAATCAGACTAAGGTCCTCATCTTCGGTAAAATCTCAGAAAATTTAGCTGAAATCCTAGGACTTGAGCTTCAAGTAAACAAGATGAAACTAGCTGACATTACATTTGACCATGACAATGAAGAAGATAAATCAGCATATAAAATACGCTATGACTTGGAACACCCATTATGTAAACACACTTCATTGGAAGAGCGTTATTTTTACAGATTTGATTTTACAAATGAATGGAATAATCTAGGGTATGGGGCCATTACAACAGATGATGGTATCTGGTCTGTTTCCAATAGCTTAAACGCTTTAAACACAACGAGTATAGCTACGATTTATAAAGCTTCTGAAGAAGAATCTGTATTTATCTCTTTGAAAGATTTTGAAAGTGCTTCTGTGTTGTTTGTCAATAGAGAGATTGGAACGATAGATGGTCTTGACTGGGTAATAGTGGAAGATTTTTTAAGTCGCTATAGAGTTGATCACCTCCCTTGTTTACCTTTAGTATGTGATATCCCTGATGGCTATAATCTAGTAGCAAGTTCAAGGCTAGATTGTGACCAATCTATTATTAACACTAAACCAGTAGTGGATTTATATAAAAAATATAATATAAATATCTCCCTAGGTATATCAACTGGTATTAATATCGATACCACTGATATAGAACATTTAAATACTTTTTATGACAATGGTGGTGCGGTATTGTCTCATACCATAAACCATCATGAGTACTGGGGAGAAAATTATACCGTTGCTTATGATGAAGCGCAGGGTTCTAAACTATGGCTCGAAGAAAACATCATTCACTTAGAGAAACTAAAATATGCTGTTTCACCCTTTCATAGTAATAAACCTTATTCTATACAAGCCTTGCAGGATGCTGGTTATGAAGGTTTTATCTCTGGGATTATTCATAATGACCCTGAATACCTTATGGCTACAAGTGGTGTTGTACCTTTTGTAAAAGAGAGCATTATTACACATTCAGAACAGTGCATGTTACATGGGGACTGTTATCATCGGAACAATAACTCTTTAGAAGTCTATAAACAGTCATTTCAAAACCATTACAGAGGCAAAAAGATATTTGGCTACCTTGATCATCCTTTTGGAGATTATGATTATGGGTGGAAAAGTGAAGAAGAACGTTTGTCAGTTCATGAAGCATTTATAAAATATATAAATACTTTTGAGGGTGTTAAATGGATGACCTCCACAGAAATACTTGACTTTGTAGTAGATAAAAGCAGTATACAGCTAGAAATCACTTCTGAAGATGAGCTGGTATGTAAAAGACATTCATTTAATTCAAGTGAAACAATTAACATACATTATAAAAACAGAGTCTATACCTGCTGATGAAAAAAATATTACTTGTATTTGGGACAAGACCCGAAGCCATAAAAATGGCACCCCTTGTCAAAGCTTTTCAAAAAGAGAGTGCATTCATTACTAAAGTATGTGTCACTGCTCAACACAGAGAAATGCTAGACCAAGTCCTTGAGATATTTGATATCACACCTGATTACGATTTAAATCTTATGAAGCCAGGACAAGACTTATATGACATCACCTCCAATGTTCTTTTGGGGATGAGAGAAGTCTTAAGTGCGTTTAGCCCAGACATGGTATTTGTTCATGGGGATACGACAACAACTCTTTCAGCAAGTTTGGCAGCGTATTATCAAAAAATAGATGTTGCCCATATTGAAGCTGGGTTAAGAACACATGACATTTATTCTCCATTTCCTGAAGAGATAAATAGACAACTTAGTTCAAGCATTGCAAAATATCATTTTGCACCTACTGCTACGGCAAAAGAGAACCTTTTAAAAGAAAATATTCAGGAAGAAGATATTTTTGTTGTGGGGAACAGTGTCGTTGATGCACTTTTCAAAGTTGTTGAAAAAAATAAAAGTAAACATATACCTATTGATGGGTACGCATTTAAAGAGCGTAAGTACATTTTAGTGACAGGACATAGAAGAGAAAACTTTGGAAATGGTTTTTTAAATATATGTGAAGCACTTAAAGCACTTGCCCTAAAGTATAAAAATATAGATATTGTTTATCCTGTGCATCTTAACCCTAATGTTCAAAAACCAGTCAACGAGATACTTTCAAATGTTCCCAATATCTATTTGATCAAGCCCTTAGAATATGAAAGTTTTGTCTATTTAATGAGTAGAAGCCATATTATCTTAACGGACAGCGGTGGAATGCAAGAAGAGGCGCCAAGCCTTGGGAAGCCTGTTATTGTAATGAGGGACACCACAGAACGACCAGAAGCACTAGAAGCTGGAACCGTTAAGCTTGTGGGGACTTCTAAAGATTTGATTGTTGAAACCATTAGTGAGCTTATAGACAATGATCAACTCTATGCAACGATGCGTAAAGCACATAACCCTTATGGTGATGGAACGACTGCTACACAAATAGTATCTATAGTAAAAAAAATTAGTTTTTAATATGGTACTTTTAAATGCCTGATACAAGACCGCAACGATTTAATGTTTTAGATAGTTTTCGAGGTTTATCTGCACTGATAATTGTTGTTTTTCATATGCAATTTTCAAATAGTATTACTGAATATATTTTTTTTCAAAATGCTAAATACTTTGTGGACTTTTTCTTCGTCCTAAGTGGGTTTGTGCTGACGCATAGTTATTTTAAAAATGTAAATATCAGCTTTAAAAGATTTTTCATATCTAGAACATTTAGAATATTTCCTTTACATCTTTTGATGTTGTTTGTCTTTGTATTGTTAGAATTAGGAAAATTCTTCGCATATAAATACGGGGTACATTTTAATCATATACCTTTTTCGGGAGAAACAGCTATTAATCAAATACTTCCTAATGCATTATTATTACAATCTTGGCTACCTCATACAATTTCAACGAGTTGGAATAACCCCGCCTGGAGTATCAGTGTAGAATACTACTTATATTTTATCTTTTTTGCTACGTTTATGCTGAAAAATAATTTTCGAAAAATAATTTGGTTTTTCATCTCAATAGCTTCCTTTTTTATCATACTTCAGTATTCCGTTTCTACTGAAATACTACGGGGCTTATCAGGTTTTTTTGCAGGGGCGATAACCTATATTATTTATAGTCATACGCATCATATTCGGAATAAATATATCTATTCCTTTCTTGAAGTCACTGTTTTAATGGCTGTGTATTTAGTATTGGTATCAACCATCAAGGAAAAGTCTGTCATACTTAGTTTATTGTTTTGTGGTTCAATATTTATTTTCTCTTATGAAAAAGGAATTGTTTCTACCCTTTTGAGAAAAAAATTATTTTTATTTTTTGGAAAAATTTCATATTCAATCTATTTAGTGCATGCAAGTATTATTGTGTGTTTAAAAGCTGTAGTACTCATTGGTCAGAAACTATTAAACACCCAATGGACATATATGGAAAATGACATAAGATATATTGACTTTGGAAGTGGATTTTTAAATAATTTCATTGTTCTTCTACTCTTAGGGATTGTAGTGTTTGTCTCTAACTTAACGTATCGCTATATAGAAGTAAAAGGTCAAAAGTTTGGTAAAAAACTAAATGATAATTTTGGTAAGAAGGTTTTAGCTTAATGGATATCGTTATTTTCTCAACTGCAGATTGGGACAACCCTTTTTGGACAAACAAACAACATATGGCAAAAACTTTTGAAGAGAATGGCCATAGAGTTATCTATATTGATTCTCTAGGATTACGTAAGCCTACAGCAACAGCTAGAGATATAAAACGTATTTTAAAACGTTTAAAGTCTTTATTTGTACCCTACTCGCATGTAAGTAAAAATATTTGGAAGATAAGTCCTTTTATCATTCCTTTTCATAGTAATAAATTTATCTCCTTTGTGAACAAATGGATATTGGTTTCTTTTGTGAAGGTACTTGCATTTTTCCTCGGCTTCAAGAAACCCATTATATGGACGTATTCACCCATCACAGACCAGATAGTAGATGCATTTGATAGTGATACCCTAGTCTATCATTGTGTTGATGATTTGAGCGCTTCTCCAGGTATGGACACAAATACCATACGAGAAAGAGAAGAGACTTTGACAGGTAAAGCTGATGTTGTGTTTACCACCAGTCAGGCACTTTACGATAGATTGTTCCCACTCAACTCACATACACACTATCAAAATAATGTGTGTGACTACACTCACTTTGCAGAAGCAAACAAAAATATATTTGATGAACCCGAGGATATAAGTGAGATTAGTGGACCAAAAATACTTTTCATTGGTGCACTGAGTGATTATAAAGTAGACTTTGAACTTATAGCCTCCATTGCCACAATAAAAAAAGAATGGCAATGGATAATGATAGGGGAAATTGGAGAAGGTCAACCCAGTACAAGCATTGGAACCCTGTTAACAATGAAAAATGTACATTTCATAGGGCCTAAAGCGTATAAAACCTTGCCTGAGTATCTTCAATATGCAGATGTAACGGTTATACCTGCGCAATTAAATGCATACACAGAGTCTATGTTTCCAATGAAGTTTTTTGAATATCTTTCCGCAGGTAAACAAGTTGTGACAACAAACCTCTCTTCACTCAAACAATATGAAGAGATATATTTTAATAGTACTTCAAGAGATGAATTTTTACAAAACTTAGAGCTTATATTAGAAGAGAACGTTACTAAAGATAGAGAGAAAATTTTAACGGTTTGTCTTGAACAAACATGGCAAAAACGTTATGAAGAGATGATGAAAATTTTAAAGGCAGTAAAATGAAGATTGCTATTGCAGGTGCTGGATATGTAGGTCTTTCAAATGGTATTTTATTATCCCAACATAATGAAGTCATTATTTTTGATATCATCCCTGAAAAAATAGTACTGCTAAATAAAAAAATATCTCCAATTGATGATAAAGAGATTCAAGAATATCTTCAGAAAGATGATCTAAATTTCAAAGCTACCTTAGATAAGAATGTAGCCTACAAAGATGCTAACTATGTGATAATTGCTACGCCCACAGATTATGATACTGAGACAAATTACTTCAATACACAATCTATTGAATATGTAATATCTGATGTATTAGAAGTTAACCCAGATGCCATTATGATTATAAAATCAACTGTTCCTGTAGGGTATACTGCTTCGCTAAAAGAAAAGTTTAATACAAACAATATTCTATTCTCTCCTGAATTCTTACGAGAAGGAAAAGCCCTACACGATAACTTATACCCTTCAAGAATTATCGTAGGGGAACAAAGTAAGAGGGCTAAACGATTTGCAGACTTACTTGCACAAGGAGCCATAAAAGAAGATATCTCTGTGCTCTTCATTGACTCAACTGAAGCGGAGGCAGTTAAACTTTTTTCAAATACGTATCTTGCTATGCGAGTAGCATATTTTAATGAACTAGACTCCTATGCACAGATTCATAATCTCGATACGAAACAGATCATAGAGGGTGTGGGATTGGACCCTAGAATTGGGGACCACTATAACAACCCATCCTTTGGATATGGGGGGTACTGCCTACCTAAAGACACCAAGCAACTTTTAGCAAACTATAAAGATGTACCATCCAATATGATAGAAGCCATCGTAAATGCCAACAGTACAAGAAAAGACTTTATAGCCGACTCTATACTAAAAAAACTGGATAAAATAAAACCTACAAAAGAAAAAGTACCTACAGTTGGTATATATAGACTAATTATGAAAGTAGGCTCTGATAATTTTCGAAGTTCTGCGATTCAGGGCATTATGAAGAGAATCAAAGCAAAAGGTATAGAAATAATTATCTATGAACCTAGCTATGATGAAAATGAATTCTTCCATTCAAAAATAATTAAAGATTTGGAACAGTTCAAGACTATGGCAGATGTAATAGTAGCCAATAGGCTTAGTGAAAATTTACATGATGTCGTTAATAAAGTTTATACACGGGATATATTTAATAATGACAATTAAATATATTAATATCCAAAAAAATAATGATTATTTAGCTGTTGAGATAAGCCTAAAAAACAAAAATGATGGACAAAAATGAAAATTGCAATAATACATGATTGGTTTGATACACCAGGTGGGGCAGAGAATGTAATAGAAAATATGTTGGAACTTTACCCTGATGCTGATCTTTTTTCTTTGGTGGACTTTTTTTCAGATGAAAATCGTACAAAATACTTAAAAGGTAAAAAAGCAACTACGTCTTTCATACAAAAACTCCCTTTTGCATCTACAAAGTTCCGTAACTACCTAGCTCTTTTCCCCATTGCTATAGAGCAATTTAATTTAGATGACTATGATCTCGTCATCTCATCTTCACATGCTGTAGCAAAAGGTGTATTAACAGGACCACATCAACTTCATATCTGTTATCAATACTCACCCATGCGCTATGCTTGGGATATGTACCATACCTATTTTAAAGAACACAACATATCTGGAATAAAAGCATTTATCTTAAGAAAAGTATTACATAAAATACGAATTTGGGATGTTATTTCCTCCAATAGAGTCGACAAATTTGTCGCTATCTCTACACTCATACAGGCTCGTATAGAAAAATATTATAGACGTGAATCACACATCATTTTTCCTCCGGTTGATACAGAAAAATTTACACACTATGAAAAAAAAGAAGATTTTTATTTTACAGCTGCACGTCTTGTTCCTTACAAAAAAGTGAAATTAATTGTTGAAGCCTTCAATGAAAATGGAAAACATCTCAAAGTAGCTGGCTCAGGGGAACAATACGAAGAGATAAAACGTATAGCAAAAGATAACATAGAAGTACTAGGCTACTGCAGTGATGAAGACATGGTTCACTATATGCAAAAAAGCAAAGCTTTTGTCTATGCCGCTTTTGAAGACTTTGGTATTGTTCCAGTAGAAGCAATGGCCTGTGGAACACCTGTCATTGCTTATGGAAAAGGTGGTGTATTGGATACTGTTAAAGATGAAGAAACAGGTATTTTATTTGGGGAACAGTCAATTGAAAGTATTAATGATGCCGTTATAAAATTTGAAACGCTCTCTTTTGATGCAAAAAAAGTTTCTGAACATGCAAAGAACTTCTCATCAGAACGTTTCCAAGAAGAATTTAAAACTTTTGTAGATGAGAAAGTAAATAATTTTCTGCTAAAATAAATCTAAATTATTTTAAGGCTACAGATGAAAGATTTTATATCAAAAATAATATTTATACTTTTTGATATTATCATGATCTGTCTTTCTCTGTATCTTGCATATATTGCAAGATCGTCTTTTGAAGACCTCACTTTACAAACTACCCCATTGATGGAGTACCTTAGCTTTTATCCTCTTTACATCATACTCATTCTACTTTTTGCCTATGAAGGTATTTATACATACCGGTATGACTTTTGGCATGAGAGTCGGCTTATACTTAAAGGGATTATTTTCTCTACTATACTCATCTTTGCTTATTTGGCAATGACCAAATCCATGGGGGAGTATTCCAGACTGGTCATAGGTCTTTCCTTTATTTTTATGGCTCTGCTTATTCCACTTTCTAAAAATATCTCTAAAAAACTGCTTCATAAACTCGGTCTTTGGCAAAAAAAAGCAACTGTTTATGGTAATGACCCTTTCCTCTCCGATGAAATATATAAAAATCCGTATCTGGGTTATGTAAAACCAAAAGCTAAAGAGGAACCCTCTACTGTGTTTATAAACTCGAAAGAGAATGATCTCCTAACATTAAAAAAAGTCATTTCAGAAGAGATTAAACATCGAAAAGAAGTAATCTTTATCCCTTTGATGGCGGATTATGATTTAACACACTCTCACATATACGATCTTTCCAATACACGTACAAACCTTATTGTCTTTCAAAACCGTTTAAAAAGTCGATATAGACTCCTTTTAAAAAGAGTTTCTGATTTCTTCCTTACTCTGTTCATCTTTCCATTTCTCATTCCTGTCATGTTGTTTATAGCCTATAAAATAAACCGTAACAACCCAAATGAAAACATACTTTTTAAACAGAAACGTTTAGGAAAAAATGAGCAACATTTCACTTGCTATAAATTTCAAACCATGTATGAAAATAGCGATGGGATTTTGGAAGCGTATTTAAAAAAACATCCTGAAGAGCTACAGTATTATGAGACCTACCATAAATACAAAAATGACCCACGCATCACTAAAGTCGGTCATTTTTTACGCCGTTCATCACTAGATGAACTGCCACAAATCTTTAATGTATTTAGAGGTGAAATGAGCTTTATAGGACCGCGTCCTTACATTCTTAGTGAAAAAAAGAAAATAGGTGAAGAGTTAGAGACCATACTTTCTGTCAAACCAGGAATTACTGGTCTTTGGCAAGTCAGTGGGAGGTCAGATGTAGACTTTGTGTCACGGATAGAACTAGACGTCTGGTATATAAGGAATTGGAACCTCTGGATGGATCTGGTTATTTTGATAAAGACTATTAAAACTGTACTCCTTAAAGATGGTGCGAGTTGAAAAAAAATGCCCTTTTCCTAGACCGTGATGGGATCATTAATGTTGACCATGGTTATGTCTCAAAAATAAAAGATTTTGAATTCATGGAAGGTATTTTTGACTTTGTAAAACTTTTTTCTGATGCTGGGTATTTAGTCTTTATTGTGACCAATCAATCTGGCATTGGACGTGGGTATTACACCCAAGAAGATTTTAACACTTTAACACAGTGGATGGTAGAGAAATTTGAAGCACAAAACGTTCGTATTGCGCAAGTGTATCATTGTCCTCACTCGCCTGAAGAAAACTGCCACTGTCGTAAACCCAATACTGGCATGATTGAGCAAGCAATGGAAACGTATGAGATAGATTTATCTCACTCATGGATGGTGGGTGATAAACAGAGTGATATTGACTTAGCTCTCAATGCAGGGATTGGGCATTCTATCTATATTGGAGACAAACGTATAGACCAGGCTTCACTCTCTTTTGAGACTATTGTGCAGGCCAAACAGTATTTTCAAGAGAATACGGGTAAAATACGTGATATAAGAGCTTCAAAGGTTTAGCGTGGAAGATATAAAAGTCCTACTCAAAAGATTGGTTATACCTTACTTTAAAGGCTATGTACCCTACTTTTTATTGGCATTGTTGGGTATGGTTCTTTCTGCTGCGGGGGCATCTGCATCTGCATACTTGGTAAAACCTGTCTTAGATGACATCTTTGTTGAGAAAAACTTAGATGCGCTGTACCTGCTCCCTTATGCCATCATACTAGTGTATGCAATGAAGGGTGGAGGGAAATACATACAGGTTTACTTCTCCTCTCTCATTGGGCTAGACATCATCCGAAAAGTAAGAAACAGACTTTTAGACAAAATGTTGCACCTTGACATGACATTTTTCCATAACCTTAGATCTGGAGAGCTCATTAGTAGAAATATCAATGATGTAGACCGTATTCGTGCGGTAGTCTCTACCATGATACCTGAGATTGGGAGACAAACGCTCACTGCTCTTGGATTACTTGGCGTGGTCATTTACATGAGTCCAAAACTCTCATTTTTTGCATTGATTGTTTTACCACTTATTGTATTTCCTCTTTCAAGAATAGCTAAAAAATTAAAAAAGCTTTCTCACAAGTCTCAAGAGAAAACATCTGACATCACTGCTAGACTCTCTGAGATATTTTCCAATATTGAACTGATTAAAGCCCATGCTTCTGAGAAGTTTGAGCAAGAAAAGTTTGAAAAAGAAAATCATGAGTTTTTTAAGATTAATCTAAAAGCTGTGAAAACATCTGAACTCTCCGGACCACTGATGGAAGTAATGGGTGCGATTGGGGTGGTGGTAGTCATTATGACAGGGGGGAAAGAAGTCATAGAAGGTCAAATGTCTGTGGGGTCTTTCTTCTCATTTTTAACAGCACTTTTCATGCTTTATACCCCTATTAAAAGACTCTCTGTACTTTTTAATGCCTTACAAGATGCTGTTGCTGCGGGGCAACGTATCCTTTACATATTTGATCAAAATCCAAATATTGTCTCAAGCAAAAACAAAGCGGTAACTGCGTTAAATACTTTACATTTTGAAGACGTAAGTCTCTCTTATGGAGAGAAGCAAGCCCTTAAGAACATTAACCTTCACATTTCTAAAGGTGAGAAATTGGCACTGGTTGGAGACAGTGGCGGAGGAAAAAGTTCACTGGTCAATCTCATTATGCGTTTTTACGACAATACAACTGGAGAGATACGTTTAGATGATACAAATATCAAAGACTTTTCTCTTGAATCCTTGAGAAATTCCATTTCCATTGTCACGCAAAGGGTATACATCTTTAATGACAGCATCGCTGCCAATGTGGCTTATGGTAAAGAAATTAATGAAGAAAAAGTCATTGCTTCACTTAAACAAGCCAATGCTTATGAATTTGTGGAAGAGATGGGTGGCATTGAGACAAAGCTCAATGAGCATGGTGCCAATCTTTCTGGTGGGCAGAGGCAACGTATTGCCATTGCTAGAGCCTTGTATGTAGACCCTCAAATCATGATATTTGATGAAGCAACCTCTGCACTAGACTCAAAAAGTGAACAAAAAATCATCGCGGCGCTTGAAGAGATAAGTAAAGATAAAATCACCATCACCATTGCACACAGACTCAGCACCATTAAAAACGCTGACAAAATAGCTGTCTTTAAAGCAGGAGAAGTCATTTGTGTTAATACAGAAGAAAATCTTTTAAAACACTGTGATGAGTACAAAAGACTCTCAGGAACTTTTATTAGTGAGTAAGTTTACATCATCCCTTGAGACTGCTTTAGTACAAAACCCTAAAGCAGAGATTTTTCCTTTTGAGTATGAGGGAGAACGCGTATGGGTAAAACGAGCTAGAAAAACAGGCTCAAATCTTTTTCACACACTTGTCTATGCATGGAGTAAAAACCCTATTTTGAGCCCTGTAGAAAAGAAGAGCGCATCAGCTGCATTGCTCCATGAGTCTTCTAAATTGCAAAACTTAAAACAAATGCAGATCCCTGTACCAAAAGTTCTCACAGTAAGAGAAGATTGTTTTGTGATAGAAGATTGTGGACCTACTGTACATCATCTTATAAAATACAAACTTACAGAGGAACCACAAAAACTCATTGCCCAAACACTAGAAGCACTTGCCCTACTTCACAACACAAAAAACTATCATGGTGGTTCTCAAATAAAGAATTTTACTACCAAAGATGATACAATCTATTTTATAGACTTTGAAGAGAGTTTTAGCCAAGATGTAGCACTTGAAGATTTACAGTTTCGTGATCTTTTTCTTTTTCTATTTTCTGTTTCAAAACTGAAAATAGAGATAGACTATCAGCAACTCATTGAAGCGTATATTTCTGTTAGCGGAAAAAAAGAGATACTTACAAAGTTTTATGCTCTGTCCAACTCTGTCTCTTGGCTCATGAAACTTCTTCAAAACAAAACTGTCTGGAAACTCGTAGATAGAGATACACAAAGTGT